>NZ_JBHJUK010000084.1:0-38557 GCF_042266225.1 Kitasatospora sp. NPDC056181 | reverse complement strand
CCCGTCCCGGCGCACCCGGCCGGCACCACCCTTCCGCTCCCAGCCTCTGAGGTCCGCCCATGCGCCCATCCGCTTCATACCGCGCCACCGGCGTGGCGCTCGTGCGCGCCGTCGCCTGTCCCGACCTGCCCGTGCCCGCCTGGCCGGACCTCACCACCGACGCCCCGGAGCAGGCACACCAGCAGGTGGAATGGCTGCGCACGCTGTGCGGCGACGAGCACCTCACCGAGGCACTCGCACTGGCCAGCCCGGTCCTCGCCCATCGCATCGAACAGCTGGTCGCCGCCGAGCAGCCGGCACCGCGGGAGGTGCGGCGCGCCGCCCTGTCGGCCGCGCGCTACCTGCTGCGTGCGCAGGCCCGCCCGACCCCGTTCGGGCTCTTCGCCGGTGTACAGGCAGCCGTCTTCGGACCGGCCTGCAAGGTCCGCTGGGGCAACGACCACCACGTGGTCGCCCAGGCTTCGGCGGCCTTCCTCAGCCGGCTGATCGAGCGGCTGGAACAAACGCTGCTGCTCCGGCTGGACGTGATGACCAACAACACCGTCCACGTGCGTGGCAACCGCCTCGTGATCCCCCACCAGCCGCTGGCCGGGCCCGGCGGAGCGACGACGGCAGAGACCACCCTGCGCCACACGCGCCCGGTCGCGTCCGCCCTGGCCGATGCCCGCCGCCCGATCCGCGTCCAGGATCTGATCGCCAAGCTCAGCACCGAGTTCCCCGCAGTGCCCGCCGAACGGATCACTGGGGTCCTGTCCGAGCTCGTCGCCTCCCGCGCCCTGATCACCAACCTCCAGGCTCCGGCCACGGAACCCGATCCGCTCAGCCACCTCTTGGCCGCGCTGGAGAGAGCCGGTGCCGACCAGCTCCCCGTCACCGCCGCCTTGGTCGCGGACCTGCGTGCCACCGACGACCTGCTCACTGCGCACAACGGGGCGCCCAGCCGCGCCGTCCGCGACCTCGCCCGGACCGCGGGCTCCATCAGCGGCGGCCCCCGCGACCCTGAGCGCCCGACGCTGGCCGTCGACCTGCGCCTGGACGCCGACCTCGTACTCCCGCAGGCCGTGGCCGACGAAGCCGCACGCGCGGCCGCCCTGCTGACCCGGCTCAGCGCGCTTCCCAACGGCACTGCGGCGTGGCGGGCCTACCACCAGCGGTTCTACGAGCGGTACGGCCGCGGCGCGCTGGTCCCGTTACTCGACATGGTCGCGGACAGTGGGATCGGCTGGCCAGACGGCTACCCCGATGCCCGGCCCACCGAGGCACCGCGCTTCGACGAACGCGATGCAGTCCTGGCCGCTATCGCTCAGCAGGCGGCTCTCGACGGCGACCGGGAGGTCGTCCTGGATGACACACTGCTGGCCGCACTCGACCTCGGCCCGGACGAGCCGCGCCTTCCGCCGCACCTGGAGATCGTCACCCGAATCCGCGCCCGGACCCAGAACGCCCTCGACCGGGGCGACTTCCGGCTGGAGGTGGTCTCTGCATCCCGGGCAGCCGGTGTCTCGGTCGGCCGCTTCCTCCACCTTCTCGCCCCCGAGCACCGGACCGCCTTCACCGACGTGATGACCGGCCTCCCGACCATGGACGAGCGAGCCGTTACCGCTCAGCTGTCCTTCCCACCGCTGGACGCGGCCACCGGACACGTGGCTCGCAGCCTGGCGACCGGCCAACTGGTGATCAGCCTCGCCGAGCACCGCCCGAGCGCCAATGACATCCTGCGTCCGGAGGACCTCGCGGTCGGCTGCGACGGGCGGCGGATGTACCTGGCCGCCCCGGCGCTCGGGGTGCGGATCGAGGCCGCCGCCACCCACGCCCTGAACCTCCGGACCCATACCCCACCGCTGGCCCGCCTCATCACCGAACTGTCCCGCGCCCAGGCCGCGCAGGTCACCCGCTTCTCCTGGGGTTCCCTGCGCTCGCTGCCCTTCCGGCCCCGGCTCCGGCGCGGCCGTGTCATCCTCTCCCCTGCCACCTGGCGCCTCACCTCCGCCGAACTCCCGGCCCAGAATGCTCCGTGGGAGCAGTGGGACGAGTCCCTCACCGCGTGGCTTGAGCGGTGCCGGGCACCGCGGCACGTACTGCTGACCGCCGACAGCCAGGGCCTGCCGCTCGACCTCGACCACCCCGGGCACCGCGCCCTGCTGCGCACCCACCTCGGCTCCACCCCGCACGCCGTCCTCGCCGAAGCCCCCGAGCCGGCCGACCTCGGCTGGGCCGGCGGACGGGCCCACGAAGTCGTGGTCCCCGTCACCGCCACCCGGCCCCCGGCCTGGCCGCGCCTGCCCAAGCCCACAACCGCTCGCGTCCTGGCACGTGGCCACGGCGACGCCCCCGGCACCTCCCGAGTCCTCCTCGCATCCCTCTACGGCAACCCGGACCGTCAGGACACCGTCCTCGCCCGGCATCTGCCCGAACTCCTGGAACACCTCGGGCAACCGGCCTGGTGGTTCGTCCGTTTCCGCGACCCACGCCACCACCTTCGACTGCGTGTCGCCCTGCCCGACCCCGCCGACTTCGGACCCACCGCTGCCGCGGCCAGCAACTGGACCGCCGAGCTGCACCGAGCCGGGCTCCTGTCCGAAGTCGTGTACCCAACCTCGTACGCGGAGACCGGACGATGGGGCGAGGGCCCGGCATGGGCTGCGGCCGAGCAGGTGTTCCGCAGCGACTCCGCCACCGTCCTCGCCCAGCTGCCACAGCCCGCGGTGCCCGGGCGGCAGGCCCTGCTCGCCGCCCACGCGGTCGCCATCGCGGTCGGCTTCACCGGCTCGGTCACGGCCGGGCTTCGCTGGCTCGTCACCAACGTCCCCGCCGAGCCCCCTGCTGCCATCCCGCGCTTGGTGTTCCGTGAGGCCGTGCGCCTGGCGGATCCCGCCGACCAGTGGGCGGCATTGTGTGCGAAGCCGGGCGGCGCCGCGATTGTGGACACCTGGAGCGAACGCCACCGAGCCCTCGACGCCTACCGCCTTCACTTCCCGGGACCCGACACCCAGGGGGTGGAACCGGACGACGTGCTCGGTTCCCTCCTCCACTGCAGCTATGTCCGCGCCCACCGCATCGACTTCGACGACGAGGCCCAAGTCCTCTACCTGGCCCGAGCTGCTGCCCTCGCCCGCCTCTCCCGGGACGGCGACCTGTGACCCCACCACCTCACCCCGCCCTCCGGCTGTCCGACCGGATCGCCGAGTTGCTCGCCGACCCCGCCGACGCTCCCGTCGCGTGGACGTCCCGACCACAGTGGCGCCAGTCCCTCGCCCACGGTGCCCCCGGCATCGGCCTGCTGCACATCGAACGCGCCGCCGCCGGCCGAGGCTCGTGGGAGCCGGCACGCGCCTGGCTCGCCGTCGCGGCCGGTGTTCCGATCACGAGTGGGGCCGACAGCTACCTCTACTACGGAGCCCCTGCGTTCGCGCACACCCTCGCCTGTGCCGCCCAAGCCCGGCCCGGCTCCTACCGGCGCGCCCTCACCCACCTCGACCAGGTCGTGGCCGACGACGCGGTGCGGCGCAGCGAGGAGGCGCTCGCCCGGATCGACCGCGGTGAGTTCCCGGCGCTCGCCGAGTTCGACACCATCCGCGGCTTGGCCGGCGTCGGCGCAGTCCTGCTGCGTCGGGCGCCCAACGGTCGGGCAATCCGACGGGTCCTCACCTACCTCGTCCGCCTCACCGAGTCCGTCAAGCACGACGGCGAGCTGCTGCCGGGCTGGTGGACCGCCGACAGCCCGTCCGGCAAGCCGGACCGGCGGTTCCCCCACGGTCACGCGAACAACGGCCTTGCGCACGGCATCGCCGGCCCCCTCGCGCTGCTCGCCCTGGCGCTGCGCCGCGGCGTCGAGGTCGAGGGTCAGCACGCGGCGATCCGTACCGTCCTGGCGTGGCTGGAGCGCTGGCGCGACCGCCACGTGTGGCCGTACTGGATCACGTCCGCGCACCTGACCGGCCCCGACCGCAGACCCCTAGCACCGCAGCGGCCGAGCTGGTGCTACGGCACCGCCGGGGTGGCCCGCGCGCAGCAGCTCGCCGCCCTCGCCCTCGGCGATCCCCGGCTTCGCCACCAGGCCGAAAGCGCCCTCGCCACCGCGCTTCTGGACCCACTGGCGATCGCCGCGACCACCGATGTCTCCGCCTGCCACGGCTACGCCGGGCTCGCCCACATCGCCCATCGCGCCGCCGCCAACGCCTCGCCACGCAACGCTGCCCGGCTCCGCGCGGCCACTGCGCTGCTCCTGGACACCACCCACCCCCCGGGCACCGACCCCGACGAGCAAGCCCGCCGTCTCCTCGCCTCGGTCGGGCCTGCGTTCCTGGACGGCGCCGCCGGCACGGCCCTCGCCCTCCTGTCGCCCGCCTCCGGCACCACCCCGGCCACCCGCTGGGACGCCTGTCTCCTGACCTCCTGACTGAGGACCGACCCGATGACCACCGGATGGATCCAGCACGACATCACCGTCGCCGACCGCGGCACCACCGAGCACCTCGCCGCCCACCACCTCGCCCCGATGCTCGCTGCCACGCAGAACTCCGACTCGTTGGAGGGCTGGTGGTACATGCGCAAGCAGCCCTTCCGGCTCCGCTACCGCGCCGACGCACCCGCTCCAGCCGTCGCGGCACTCCTGGACGCCCTCGTTGAAGAAGGACTCGTCCGACGCTGGACTCTCGGAATCTACGAACCGGAGACCGAGTCGTTCGGCGGCGAGGAGGCGATGGCGGTCGCGCATCGCCTGTTCCACGCCGACAGCCGCCATCTACTCACCCGGGCCGTTCAGGAGCCACCCACCACACTCGGCCGGGCTGAGACCGTCGTCGTGCTGATCTCCGCCATGTTCCGCGCCGCTGGGCTGGACTGGTACGAACAGGGCGACGTCTGGGCGAAGTTCGCCGTCCTCCGCAACGCCCCCGCCCCGGTCTCCGCCGGTCGGGCCGCCACCCTTGCCGCCGCGATGCACCGCCTCATGCGCCTCGACACCTGTGGGGTCACCCGCGACGGGGCGCCGCTCGCCGGCCACACGGGCTGGGCCGACGCCTTCGAGCGCGCCGGGCAGGACCTTGCCCGCCTGAACCGCGACGGCCTCCTCACCCGCGGGCTGCGCGCCGTGCTCGCCCACCACCTCGTCTTCCACGCCAACCGCGCTGGGCTCCCGACCGACCACCAAGCCGCCATGGCCGCACGAGCATTGGATGCAGTCTTCCACTCCGACGAGGGCCCCGAGCCCTCGAACTCCACCATCCGCACGACCACTAGGGTCACCCACATGACTACTCTCAGTGACGACACCACCTCCCCGACCGCCGCACAGCTGCGCGACGCGCTCACCGACCGCCTGCTCGCCCAGGACGCCATCCGCAGGGCCACGGTGGAGACCGCCTTCCGCACCGTGGCCCGCGAGCACTTCCTGCCCGGCTTCCCATTGGAGACCGCCTACGCGGACAACCCCACCTACACCAAGGCGGACGGATCCGGCACCCAGATCAGCGCCGCCTCCCAGCCCTCGATCGTCGCCCTGATGCTCGAACAGCTGGACGCCAGGCCCGGCGAGAAGATCTTCGAGGCCGGGGCGGGCACCGGCGTGAACGCCGCCTACATGGCCACCATCGTCGGCCCCGACGGACACGTCGTGACCGTGGACGTGGACGAGGACCTCGTCGACAGCGCCCGCAAGCACCTCGCCGACGCCGGAATCACCAACACCGAGGCCGTCCTCGGCGACGGCGCCCTCGGCCACGCCGACGGCGCCCCCTACGACCGCGTGATCGCCACCGTGAGCACCAGCGAAATGCCCACCATCTGGCTCCAGCAGGTCAAGCCGACCGGGCGGATCGTCCTGCCGCTGCGCCTGCGCGGCACCGCCTCCCGCACCATCGCCTTCGAACGTCGCGAAAACAGCTGGGTGTCGGTCGACGACCAGCTCGCCGTCTTCATGCCACTGCGCGGCAGCATGGACGACGCCCGCCGCACCGTCCGCCTCACCAGCCAGGGCGACGTCACGCTCCAGGTCCACAAGGATCAGGACGAGGCGGTCGACGCCTCCCTGCTGCTCGGCGTCCTCGACAGCGGGCGCCAGGTGAGCTGGACCGGTGTGCACATCCCGGCCGGCACCACCTACGAGTACCAGGACCTGTGGCTGGCCCTCACCCTGCCCAACTCCCTCATGCGGATGAGCGTGACCGGCACCGCCCGCGACCGCGGCGTCACCCCGATGTTCGGCTGGGGCGCCATGGCCACCGTCGACAGCGGCTCCCTCGCCTACCTCACCCTTCGCCCCGGCGAGTCCGACGCCGACGGACGCAAGACCTACGAGACAGGAGTCATCGGCCACGGCCCCAACGGCACCGCGCTCGCCGACCTCGTTTCCCAGGAGATCCGCGCCTGGAACACCGACTTCCGCGACCGCCGCCTGCGCTTCGAGCTCCCCGACATCCCCGTCACCGCCAACCCCGCCGCCGGCCGCTTCGTCCTGGGCCGCCCGAACCACCCGATCACCATCACCTGGGAGTAGCCCTGTGCACCCGACCGGACCCATCGCCCGGCGCTTCCCGCTGGTCGCCCGGATCCGCCCCGCGTGCCTGCCCCTCGACGCCCGTGTCGGCCGGCTCACCGAGCTGGCCGACACGGCCACCGAGCAGGCAGACCCGGGCCAGGCATCCACGGTCTTCAACCAGGCCGCACTCCTCGCCTCCGACCTCGGCCTGCCCGACTACGCCCGCGAGCTGTGCCACCGCCACGCCCGCCTCTACCTCACCCGCGGCCCGCTCCCGGCAATGAGCGCAATCCGCGGCCTGGAGCCCCTCGTCAACCTCGCCCGCCTCCACATCCGTGCCGGCCACCACCAACGGGGCCACCAGCTCCTCCTCGACCTCTACCGTGCCATCAACACCGGCACCTCCGCCGTACTCGACGGCATCACCGTCCCCGCCCACCTCACCGAGACCGACCAGCAGCGCGCCGAAGTGCGGGCGTGGCTGTGGCGGGTCGTCATCGCCGACGGCACCCGCGCCCTCACCGCCGCCGGCCACTGGAACGACGCCCTGCGCCACATCAAGGAACACCGCGGGATCGGCCTCCGTATCCTCGACGGCCGCCAGGTCGCCGTCCTCGCCTGCGCCACCACCGACGACCTGCCGGGCGCGCTCGCCCTGCTGGAGGGCACCGAGCCGGGCGATGCCTGGGAGGACGCTGTCACCGCCGTGCTCACCGCGCTGTGCCGCCCCGGCGACCAAGACGCCGCCGACCGGGCGATGGACCACTGCCTCGCGCTCAACGCAGAGGAGGGCCTCGCCGCCTTCACCACCCGCCTCACACTGACGGCCCTCGACGCCGCCGCCCCGGACACCCCCTCCGCGCAAAACCTGCTGCGGCGGCTGACCAGCCGAACGAGTGAATCCGGCGACGGCTACGCACTTCGCGACCTCCTCACCCACGAGGGCAGCCGCACCCGCCTCGAACCGGACCGGATCAGCCCGCTCGAACGGGCGCTCGCCGCCTGCGCACTGGACTCCGGCACCCTGCCCGAGGCCCTCCGGGGCCAACTGGATGAGGCCCTCGACCACGCCCGAATGGTGCTCGAAATAGCCCCGTTCGACCCGGGATCGCCCGGGGGAAATCCGCTTGAGCGACGCAATCGAACAGCACCATCATCAGTCGCCACCCCGTACGCCGAACCGTCCAACTCGACATCCTGACAGTGCACTTGCGGCGAACTCCGGTGTCGACAGCCGGTTCGGCATGCCCGGACACCGCCAGCGCCCGGAGGTACTCCTGTGGAAGGCCCGACCATCCCGGCTCTCAGTGCCCACGCCCGGCCTCGCGGCCGGGTGATCCTGCCCGCCCGCGACACCGAGGAGCCCCTCCAGTGATCGACTTCGACACACTCACGGGCCTGGCCGCCCGCGAAGGCATCGAGCGGATCGGCGTCGGCGTGGTGGTCCGGGACGCCGCGGGCCGGATCCTGATGATCCGCCGATCCCCGCACGACGTCCTGCCCGACCTGTGGGAGTACCCGGGCGGTGGCCGGGAGAACGGCGAGAGCGTGCCGGTGGGTGCGGTGAGGGAGTTGGCCGAGGAGACCGGGCTGACCGGGTGGCCGCTGGAGTACGTACGGCACCTGGACTTCACCGACCAGCGCGGGCGGCGCGTGCGGCAGTTCGTCTTCACCACCGTCGTGCCAGACGGCACCCCGATCCGCCTTTCCCGGGACCACGACGGCCACCAGTGGACGATCCCGGACGACCTGCCGCCGACCAGGGACGGGCAGCGGGAGGTCGTCGAGTGGCTCAACCACCACCTGGCCGTCCCCGGCTGGCGGCCGGTCGGCGGCTACATCACCACCATCGCCCGGCCCACGACCTACGCCAGCCTCCTGATCACCGACCCGCAGGGCCGCATCCTGGGCATGCGCTCGACCGTCAACCAGGCGGTGTGGAACTTCCCCGGCGGCAACGTCGAGCACGGCCGGACGCCGTTCACCACCGCGCTGATCGAGGCCGAGGAGGAGATCGGGCTCGATCTCGCCGCCGAGAATCCCGAGGTGGTCGCCCGCCGGCGCCTGGTCGCCGTCATCCACGAACAGGCGGGCACCGAGTACCCCGTGCCGGTCTGCAGCTACGTCTTCGACGGCGGCGTCCTCACCCCCGAGCAGCAGGCTCGGATCCGGCTCGATGCGGCCGAGCACACCGAGTTCCGGTTCGAGACGGCCCACAACTGGCGGTCGCTTATGGAGCCGGACCGCTACCAGCGACTGCGGCAGGTGCTGCGCGCCCACCGCTGCGGTGTCCCGCTCTACCTGGAGCGCCCCGCCCCGTACGACGACGACTTCGAGGGCGTCCTGGTCTTCGTCACCGACCCCGCGGGTCGACTGCTGATGCACCAGCGCGAAGATCGGCCCGGCATGCCCTGGCCCGGCTACTGGACACCGATCGGCGGCTGGCGCGAGGCCGACGAGAGCGCCCCGGAGAGCGCGGTGCGCGAGGTCCGCGAGGAGGCCGGCATCGAGATCACCGGACTCCGGCCCCTCCCCGACCCCCACCACGGCTTCGGCCTCCCGCTCACCCGCGTCCTGCACGCCATCTGGGACGGCCACGAGACGGACCTGCGGCTCGGCGACGAGGGCCTGGCCGTGCGCATGGTCCCCCTCGACGAGGTGCCGCTGCTCAAAGTCCCGCCCTATATGCAGCACTACCTGCCGCTGCTCGCCGACGCCGCCAGCCTGTCTTCCGGGAGGACTGCGTGAACCCGCGCGACGACCTCCGCCTCGCCGCTTCCCCGGCATCCGGGACGGACCCGCTGACCTTGGTCGTCGGCGTCCACCTCGTCCTGACCAACGCCGACCGCGTGCTGCTCGGCCGGCGCCGCAACACCGCCTACGCGAAAGACCTGTGGCACCTGCCGCCCGGGCACATGGAGCGCGGCAAGCCGGTCACCCGCTCCATCACGCGCGAGGCGGAGGAGGAACTCGGCATCACCATCGCCGAGGACGACCTCGCGCTCGTCCACACCCTGCACCACCTCGACGCCGACGACGGCCGCAGCCGCCTCCAGCTCTGGTGGCCGCTCGACTCGCTGCCGGACGACACCGTCCCCTACACCGCCCACGCGCTCGCCGAGATCACCCGCGGCAGCACCCTGAACCCCGTTGCGTGAACACCCTTTTCCTCACTACCGGTTGGAGTCTCCGTGCAGTCCCTGCGTCAGGCCGTGTGCGTCATCGTCCACGACGAGAAGGCGAGCAAGGTCGCCTGCATCCACTACGCCAACGATTCCTGGTCCACGGTGCCCGCCTGGACCGTCCCCGGTGGCAAGGTCGAGGAGGGCGAGCGTCTGGACGAGGCCGCCGCCCGCGAGCTGCACGAAGAGTCGGGCCTGGTCGTCGCCCCCGAGGACCTGCGGCTGGTCCACACCATCCAGGTCAAGGCCGGGTGGGACGGCAAGGGCCCGTTCCTGCTCTCGGTCTTCGCCGCGACCTCGTGGCGGGGCGAGCTGACGAACAGCGAGCCGGACAAGCACCTCGCCGTCCTGTGGATGGACGCCTCCGCGCTGCCCACCCCGATGTTCCCCACCTCGCACGCCGCCCTCACCGCCTACCTCGCCGGCGACGGGCGGGGGTTCTCCACCTACGGCTGGGACGCCTCGGAGGACCTGCGCGCCCTGGTCGGGGCATGAGATGGCCGGCCGCCACCGCCGCCCGCTCACCGGCGAGCAGGCGACTCTGCCTGCGGACGTCGCACGGACCGGAGAGCACCCTGGCCGTCCTCACCCTCACCGACGACTCGATAGAGCGCGTGGTCCCGGCGTTCGAGGATCTCGTACGGAGAATCGTGCCGGCCGAGGCCATCGCCTCACACCTCCCAAAGTGCTTGGCGCTCGCGAGAATCCGGGCATCTCCAGACTCTTCCCTCGCACTCTGAGCTGCTACGTGCCCAAGTGGCAACCCTCGCTTGCCCCGACCGGGGCCAGCCGACTCCTGCACGCCTACCGAGCTGCTACCGCGGTGGTCCTGAAGGACCGGAGACTTGGTCCGGCCGCCAACTTCCTCTGGTCGAAGTGCCCGCACGACTACAAGGTCCGCTACCGCAATGCGGCCGGGAAGCAGACCGAGGAGACCGGCTTCGCCACCCAGGACAAGGCGATCGACCGGCTCACCGAGATCTACCGCGCGAAGCGCGAGCGCCCGCAAAGCCGCAGATCCTGCACAACCGGTGGCAGCGCGTCGTCAAGCAGGCGGCCGACGTCGACATCCCCGATGGCATGGTGATCTACAGCCTTCGCCACTTCTTCGCGTCGAACGCCCGCTACGGCGACCGGCTCGCCATCAAGGCGCGGTTGGCCGATGCCGTGGACATCAGCCGCTTGCCGGCTCTGAGCCGTAGGTCGCGAGCCTATGCGCTCGCCGCCCACCTCGACTTCCTGGTGGTGGACACCGAATCGTCCGTCGCCCGCTTCGCAGTCGAGCTGGACGGCCGCCGACACTTCCACGATCCCGCAGCCCGGGAACGCGACCAGATCAGTACCTGGAGACCTGCTGCGTCGCCGGTATCCGCATGGACACAGCCCCGGTGCAGCACGTGCGGCTGTTCCCGGTCCCGCACCGGCTGCTCGACGAGGAGAAGCAGTTCGGGAAGTACTCCGTCGTCGAGGTCGACGTCCGGCGCCACCACGTCGACCGGAGACCGGAGAGCCTGAGACCCAACCTGGACACCCTTCGGGTTGTCGACACGGTCGGCAGCCGCGACGGCTGGGCCGAACGCCTCGATATCGCCCGACCGTTGATCCAGCCGTCCCTGTGCGCGATCAAACGCCTTCAGGCGGCCGACGGCACCTCGCTCGGGCTCTTCCGGCCCGCCCGCATCGACTCCTTCCGGCTTGCCGACGCCAGCCCCTGGACCGCGGAGCAGCACGGAATCGTCAACCAGACCGACGTGCTGCACCCCGAGCACCGGCCCCTCGAATGGGTGCCCTACGAGTTCCGCTACCGCTTCCACTGCGACGACGGCTCCTGCCGGGGCCACGACATGGGCCTGCACGACTGGGAAGCCGGCCAGTCGTGGCGCAAGTTCCGCCGCAGCTACCCCGTCCACCGGCTCACCGACGTCCTGTACGAGCGCTGGTGGACCAAGATGGTCACTCCCGAGCGGGCCACGCATTTCTTCGTCGGCAACATCGCCGCCCGCCCCAGGACGTTCATGCTCCTGGGGCTGTTCAATCCCACCATCGCTGCCCTCACCGCTCCCCGACAGGACGCGCTGTTCTGAGTGGTCCAGGCCGCTCGGGAGCGTTGTCAACCGAGCCGCCGGGCCCCCGCGGATGCGGTGGCGGTGAAGGTGCGCGGAGCGCGATGGCCCGCCCGATGGAAGGCCGCGATGACGGCCTCGCCCACGGTGTCGACGGCGGTCTCCGGGACCAGGGCGATGACGGATCCGCCGAAGCCGCCGCCGGTCATGCGGGCGCCGAGCGCGCCGGCTTCCTCGGCGGTGGCGGCGGCGAGGTCGGTCTCGGGGCAGGAGACCCGGTAGTCGTCGCGCAGTGAGGCGTGTCCGGCGGTCAGGATCGGGCCGAGCGCGGCCGGGTCTCCGGCGTTCAGCAGGGCGACGGCCTGTTCGACGCGGGCGTTCTCGGTCACCACGTGCCGCACCAGGGGCCGGAGGTCGGCCGGGAGACGGTGGAGTGCCTCGACCAGCCCGCTCAGCGGGAGGTCCCGCAGAGCGGGGAGCCGGAGCAGCTGGGCGGCCCGCTCGCAGCCTGCGCGGAGCTTGGCGTAGGCGCCGTCGGCCAGATCGTGCTTGACCCGGGTGTCGATCACCAGCAGCTGCAGCCCGTCGAGCCCCAACGGGACGGAGCGGGAGCCGAGGTCGCGGGTGTCGAGGAACAGTGCGGCGTCCGGGGTGCAGCACATGCTGGCCATCTGGTCCATGACGCCGCAGGGGACGCCGACGAACTCGTTCTCGGCGCGCTGCGCGACCAGGGCCAGCTCCGTCCGGGAGAGCCCGAGGCCGTTGAGGTCGTTGTAGGCCGTGGCGAGCGCGCACTCCAGCGCCGCCGAGGACGACAGCCCCGCACCGGCGGGTACGTCGCTGTCGACGTGCACATCCGCACCACCGACCGGGTGTCCGTCCTCGCGCAGGGCCCAGACGACGGCCGCAGGGTACTTGGCCCAGCCGGTGACGGTGCCGGGTTCCAGGTCGGCGACCCGCAGCTCGACGGTAGGGCCGTCGGCCTGTCGGCTGTGCAGGCGCAGCAGACCGTCCGGTCGGGGCCGGACGGCCACCGTGGTGTGCTGGGGGGTGGCGAGCGGAAGGACGAAGCCGTCGTTGTAGTCGGTGTGCTCGCCGATCAGGTTGATCCGGCCGGGTGCCGCCCAGACTCCCTCCGGCTCGGTGCCGAAGACGGACTGGAAGTGGTGCGTCACGGCGTCTTCCCGGGGCGTCAGGTGAGGTGGCATGTGCTCGGTCATGAGGTGGCGACCTCGCGCAGGCGCTGGGCGGCGGTCTCCGGGGACACGTCGTTGACGAAGGCGTCCATGCCGGATTCGACGCCGGCCAGGTACTTGAGCTTGTCGGCGGTGCGGCGGATGGTGAACAGCTCCAGGTGGAGGGCGAGTTCGTGTCCGCCGACGATGGGTGCCTGGTGCCAGGCGGAGATGTACGGGGTGGTGCCGCCTCCGAAGAGCCGGTCGAAGCGACGCAGCAACTCCAGGTACAGGAGGGGGAACTCGGCGCGTTCGGCCTCGTCGAGGTGGGTCAGGTCGGGTACCCGGCGGTGCGGGTAGAGGTGGACCTCGTAGGGCCAGCGGGCGGCGAAGGGGACGAAGGCGGTCCAGTGGTCGCCGGCCAGGACAACCCGTGTGCCGTCGGCGCGTTCGGCGGTGAGCAGGTCCTCGAAGAGGTTGCCGCCGGTACGGACGCGGTGCTCGGCCGCCGCGGTGATCATGCGCGCGGTGCGCGGGGTGACGAAGGGGAGGGCGTAGACCTGCCCGTGCGGGTGAGCGAGGGTGACGCCGATCTCGGCGCCGCGGTTCTCGAAGCAGTAGACCTGCTGGACACCCGGGCGAGCGGAGAGGTCGGCGGTGCGGTCGGTCCAGGCCTCCAGGACCAGGCGGGCCTGCTCCGGGGTGAGGTCGGCGAAGCTCGCCTGGTGGTCGGAGGTGAAGCAGACGACCTCGCACCGGCCGGCGGCGGGGGCGCTGGTCCTCAGCGGCGCGTCGGAGCGGCCGACGTGGGCGGCCGAGTCGAACGCCAGTGAGGGGAAGCGGTTCTCGAAGACCGCGACCTCGTAGGCGTCCGCCGGGATCTCGCTGGCCCGCCCGTCGCGGGAGGGGCAGAGCGGGCACTCGTCGGCCGGCGGGTGGTAGGTGCGGCCTTGGCGGTGGGCGGCGATGGTGACCCATTCGCCGGTCGCCGGGTCGCGCCGGACCTCGGACAGGGCGGTGGTCGGTTCGAGCGGGCGCGGGTCCGTCGCGTCCCGGTTCGCGGTGTCGTCCGCGTCGAAGTAGAGGATCTCGCGGCCGTCGGCGAGCGTGGTGGCGGTCTTCTTCATGGTTCCGTGCATTCGGTTCTGGACCTACTCGGGCTGCGCGGCGCGGGGGACGTCCACGAGCTCGATCTTCACGACGGTGTCGACCGGGTCCGGCAGCGGGTAGGTGAAGTGGCCGATCTCGCCGAACTGGACGAACGGGATGTCGGGGTAGGACTTGATCACCCAGGCGTCGCACGGCTGCAGTTCGCGGCCGTCGGCGAGCAGCGTGATCCTGCCGATGTCCTTCGGAAGGAGTCCGCCGGTCAGGGCCAGCGGTCCGATCGGCGGACGCAGGACGTGGGCGTACAGGGTGTTCCCGGTGCGGGTGTAGTAGCCCCACTCCGGGGTTTCGAGGCCGGCGGGGCCCGCGCCGTGGACGGACTCGCCGTTGGCGGCGAGCCAGGCGCCGATGGCGTGCAGCCGCTCGACGGCCTCGGGCTGGATCCGTCCGCGGGGGTCGGGGCCGACGTTGAGCAGCAGGTTGCCGCCCTTGGCGACGCACTCGACCAGCTTGGTGATCAGCTGCTCGGGGCTCTTCCACAGGTCGTCGCCGGCGGCGTAGCCCCAGTTGTTGTTGATCGTGATGCAGGCTTCCCACGGGACGGGGCTGCCGTCCTCGGCGCGGATGCCGTCGACCGGGATCAGCTGCTCGGGGGAGGCGAAGTCGCCGCTGTAGTCGGTGGGCGCGTCGGTCACGATGGATCCGGGGCCGCCGCCGTCGGCCTCCAGCCGGTTGTCGATGAGCGCGGTCGGCTGCAGCTCCCGGACCATCGCGATCAGTTCCTGCGCGCCCCACTCCTGCGGTCCCATGCCCTCGTAGGAGAAGTCGAACCAGAGGATGTCCAGCTGCCCGTAGTTGCTGCACAGCTCCCGGATCTGGCCGTGCATGTAGGCCCGGTACGACTCCAGGTCGGGCTTGTGGTCGGCGAAGGCCGGGTTCTCCCGCTCGGGGTGGATGAGGTCGCCGTAGTGCGGGTAGTCGGGGCGGTGCCAGTCGAGGAGCGAGTAGTAGAGGCCGACCTTGATGCCACGGGCGCGGAACGCGTCGAGGAACTCGCGGACCAGGTCGCGGCCGATGCCGTTGTGCATGCTGCCGTACTCGGTGAGCGCCGAGTCGAAGAGGCAGAACCCGTCGTGGTGCTTGGCGGTCAGCACCGCGTACTTCATCCCGGCCGCCTCGGCGAGCTCGGCCCACGCATGCGGGTCGTAGTCCTCCGCGCCGAAGCCGTCCACGGCGAACTGGTAGTCCTCGATGCCGATCTGCTCGTGCGAGCGGACCCATTCACCGCGGGCGGGCACGGCGTACGGGCCCCAGTGGATGAACATGCCGAAGCGGTCGCGGCGGAACCAGGCCGAGCGGTCGAACCGCGCCGGCACCTCGGTCGGCAGGCCCTGCTCCTCCTTCACCGTCGTCGTCCTCTCCTGCACCGTCGTCGTCTTCTCCTGCACCGTCGTCGTCCCGCTCATGCCTTCACCGCTCCCGCGACCATGCCGTTGACGATGTACTTCTGCGCGGTGAGGTACACCGCGACCACCGGCACCATGGTGAGGACCAGGTCGGCACAGACCAGCCCGTAGTCGAAGCTGTGGGTGGACTGGAAGGTGAAGACGGTCATGGGCAGGGTCCATCGGTCGGCGTCGGGGATCAGGAAGAGCACGTTCTGGAACTCGTTCCAGGCGTAGGTGAAGACGAGGATCAGCGCGGTCGAGCTGACCGGCCGCAGCAGCGGGAAGATGATCGTGAAGAACATCCGCAGCGAGCCGGCGCCGTCCAGCATGGCCGCCTCGTCGATCTCCTTCGGCAGCTGCCGGATGAAGCCGACGTAGATCAGCGTGATGAACGGGATCTGCACGGCGACGTCGGTGAGGATCAGCCCCACGTACGAGCCGCCGAGGCCGATCTGCTGGAGCAGCCGGATCGCCGGGATGAAGGCGAAGGGCGCGATGAGTCCGGTGAGCAGGTAGCTGTAGACGCCTCCGGTCACCCGGCCCGGCCGCCGGGCGATCACGAAGGCGGCCAGCGAGCAGACCAGGACGGTGACCGCGGTCACCGCCACCGAGATCAGCACGCTGTTGCCCAGCGCCTGGAGGGCGTTGCCGGTGCGGATCACGGTCAGGTAGTTGTCGAAGTGCCAGCTGCTGGGCAGCGAGAAGCTCATGGTCTGGGCGTCCGCGGTGCCCTTGACGCTGGTCAGCAGGACCAGCGCCAGCGGTGCCAGGAACACCAGGGCGATCAGGACGGCCGTGGCGTACGTGGCCACGGAGGCCACGACGCTGCCCGGCCGGCGTCGGCTGCTCTGCCGGGTCACGACGTCGCCTCCATCCTGCGCACGAAGCGGTTGATGACCAGCGCGATGACGGTGATCAGAACGAACTGGAAGACGTTGACCGCGGCGGCGTAACCGAGCGAGCCGGTGTTGAGCTGCTTGTAGACGAAGGAGGTGAGCACCTCGGTGGCGGTTCCGGGGCCGCCCCCGGTGGTGGCGTAGATCAGGTCGAACCCCTTCATGCCGGTGATGAAGGTGATCAGCGCGGCCAGGTTGACCGCGTGACGGATGTACGGGAGCTTGATGTGCCGCACGACCTGCCAGGGCCCGGCGCCGTCCAGCTCGGCGCTCTCGATCAGTTCGGTCGGCACCGCCTGGAGCGCGGCCAGCACCAGGACCACGGTCCAACCCACGCCCATCCAGACGTCGACGGCGGTCACGCTGTAGAGCGCGAGGTCGAAGCTGCCGAACCAGTCGTTCGCGAGCCCGAAGGGCTCCAGCAGGGCGTTGACCGGCCCGTCGGCCTTGAGCAGGTAGTTGAACAGCAGGCCGACCACGATGGTGGAGAACATGATCGGCAGGTAGACCACCACGCGCAGCACCTTGCTGCCCTTGAACGCCCGGTTGAGCAGGAAGGCGATCGCGATGCCGAGGACGGTCTTGCCGACCGTCACGCAGGCCGCGTAGACGAACTGGTTGACGGTGGCGTTCCACAGGGCCGAGCCGTCGCCGAACAGCAGGCGGTAGTTGGCCAGGCCGACGAAGTCGGTGTCGGGCACGTACGTCGAGGCGTCGGTGAGGGACAGGTACATCCCGAAGAACGCCGGCAGCAGGAAGAAGACCGTGAAGACCACGACCGCCGGTACGAGGTACGTGTAGGGGTAGACGCGGTCCACGCCCCGGCGGGACCGGCCGGCCGCCTCGGCGACTCGGCCGGTCTCCGCTTCCTGCCGCCTGGGGGCAGCGATGCTCATGGGTTTCGTCATCCGCTCGGGTCAGAAGCCGGAGGCGCCGGCCTTGGCGCCGGCGCTCTGCCAGGCCTTCTGGACCTGGTCGGCGAACTTGGCGGCGTCGGTCTGCTTGCCGATCAGCTGCTGGTAGGCGGCGATGATGTCGTCCTGCGGCTGCGGGATCACCGACTGCTGGTCGAAGGGAACGACGGAGCCGCCCCGGTCGACGAGCTTCTGCAGGTCGGCGACGCCGTCGGAGGGGTTGGCCGCCTTGACGTCGGTGAAGGCGGAGACGCCGGGGTTGGCGTCCATGAACTTCTGGGCCTGCGGCTTGTCGATCATGAAGTTCAGGAAGTCCTGGGCCGGCTGGGCGGCCTTGGAGAACTTGGCGACCTTGAGCAGGTTGGGCTTCTGGAGCCCGAGCGTGCTGGTGCCGTTGGCCGACGGCAGGAGGAAGAAGCCGAGGTGGGCCGAAGGGTTGACCTTGGCGACGGCTCCGAGCGCCCAGGTGCCGTTGATGATCGCGCCGGCCTTGCCGTTGGCGAGGGCGGCGGTGGCCGAGTCGTAGGTCGCGGTGAGCGCGTCGCCGTTGGTCAGACCGCGGCCCACCCAGTCCGCGAGGGCCTGGTACTCGGGGGTGAAGCCGGGGATGTCGGCCCACTTGGTCTGGTTGGCGTCGAGCTTGGCGGCCAGCTGCGGGTCGGCGCCCTCGAAGTTCGCGGTGGCGGCGCTGCGGTGCTGGAGCAGCGTCCAGCCGTCCTTGCCGCTGAAGTACAGCGGGGTGGTACCGGTGGCCTTGACCTTCTCCAGGTCGGCCTCGAACTCGGCGAGCGTGGTCGGCGCAGTGGTGATGCCCGCCTTGGTGAAGACGTCCTTGTTGTAGATGACGCCGGTGGCGTTCAGGCCGTCGGCGCTCGGGGTGCCCCAGATGGTGCCGTCGGGACCGGTGATCGCCTTGCGCACGTCCGGGCTGAGCCGCTCGATCCACGGGCCGGCGGCCGGCTGCATGAGGGCGGCCTTGTCCTTGACGGTGTCCTGGCCGGCGAAGATGTCCACCCCGCTCCTGGCGGCCAGGCGGGCCTGCACCAGGGAGTCGTAGTTCGCGTCCGGCACCGGGGTGAGCTTGACCGTGTTGCCCGTCTGCTTCTCCCAGGCGTGGACGTTGTCCTCGAAGCCCGGCACGTTCGCCCACGAGGTGGGGAGCATGAACGTGATCGTGGCGTGCCCGGCGTCGGCGGAGGAGCCGGAGCTGGAGCAGCCGGTGAGCGCGGCAGCGGCCATCGCGGCGGTTCCGATCACGGCGGCGATTCTGATTCTGGGCATGACGGGGTTCCTCTCGGGTGGGTGGAGGTGAGAGAGAGCGGGGGCGGCGGGGTGCCGCTACACGCCGGCGGGCTGGGGTACCCGCCGCCGGTGGTCGGCTAACGCCGCGAGCAGCGGGCCGATGTCGATCCGGGCGGGGAAGGCCGGGTCGCCGAGCAGGGTGTCGAAGGTGCTGCTCAATGCCATCTGCAGGACACCGAGCGAGGGACCGAAGACCGGGAACTGGGTGACGGCCAGCTCCAGCGGATAGGCGCGCCGCAGCAGGGCCGCCAGTCGCGCGTCGATCCGGTCGGTGAGCACGCGCCGGCCGGCCACGGGGCCTCCGAGCACGATCAGCTGGGGGTCGATCGCCAGGGTCAGGTAGGCGATCTGCCGCGCGGCCCGGTCGGCGAAGCGGTCGAGCTCCGCCTGGCTGTCCCGGTCGCCGCGGTCGGCGGCCTCCAGGACGGGGAGGACGGATTCCAGCTCGGCCCAGTGCGCGGGGGCCGCCGGGCCGTCGTCGATCAGGTTCAGCTCGCCGGCCATGTTGCGGCCGCCGCGGTGGATCCGGCCGTCCAGGACGATGCCGGCCGCCACCTGGTGCCAGGCCAGCACCAGGGCGAAGGTCTCGGCGTCGCGCGCGGCCCCGTACCAGTGCTCGGCGACGGCGGCCGCGTTCAGGTCGTGCTCGACGATCACGGGGACCTCGCCGAACGCCAGTCCCACCTCGGCCGGTGAGCGGCCCTGCAGGTCGGGGTGGTGCGGCGAGTAGCTGATCAGCCCGTCGGGGCCGATGCCGCCGGTCATCGCAACGCCGAGGCCGAGCCAGCTGCCGTGGGTGGTGCGCAGCCGGGCCGCCAGGCGGCCCAGCCGTTCCCGAAGGCCGGCGATCCGCTCGCGGCCCGGCAGCGGCTGCGGCTCGTGGTGCTCACCGATGTTCAGGATCCGTCCGCCGATGTCGCAGGCGATGATCCGCTCGGTGTGCTTGCCGATCTCCGCGCCGATCACGAAGCCGTGTTCGCCGCGGAAGCGGAACCGCGTGGCCGGCCGGCCGCCGCTGGGTGTGGGCGACCGTCCGTGCGAGGCGCCGGTGGTGACCTCGACCAGGTCGGGGAGCTCCGCCAGTCGTTCCTTCACGGTGGGCCGGGACAGCCCGGTGGCGGTCGCGAGCTGGGTGAGCGTCGCCTCGCCGAGGCCGCGCAGCGCCGCCGCACAGGCGGCGGTCGTCGGCCTCGTGGAAGGGGCTCCGCCGAACGCCGGCACGGTCACGGTCTCCTCCTTCCTCCGGGACGTGTGGCCTTGGTATTGCATGGCTGTTTCGAATCCGTGTTTCGTAACCAGCTGCGAGGACCGTAGGTCAGGGCCGCAGGTCGCGCAATGATTCCGAAAGGATTCCATACGAGCTTTCGAAACCCGGCACCATAACCGAAGGTGCCTGCGCGAACGCACATGGCCATCGGTTATGGAGGGCGGCCATCCCCCCCCTTCGAATCGCTTTCCTCCGCCAACCCGGGGCGCCTACCGTTCGCTTCCCCACCCACTGCGGCCCAATGGCGGGCCGCGTACCCCCAGGAGTACAGCCGTGGCGCACCGAGACGACGCCCTGCCCGGACTGAACGCCATCGCCGACGGCCCCACCCGCCGACGCTTCCTCAGCGCGATCGCAGCCATCGGCGCAGGCGCGGCCACCCCCGCCGTGCTGGGCGCCTTCGGCCTCGGCGACAAGGCCCACGCCGCCACCGGCGCCCCCCTGCGCGCCACGATCGACGCGACCCACCCGGCTCACCTGATCAACTTCGGCCAGAGCGACGCGCCCTACCAGGGAACCCTCGCCCAGCTGTGGGACACCGTTCCGGCCTGGCTCAAGCCGTACGCCTACATCAATCTCATCGGCGACAACCACCTCCGGAACGTTCCGGCCACGACCGACTGGATCCAGTCCCAGCTCGACACCGCCGAAGCCGCCGGCATCCCGGTCCTGGCGCAGGTCGCCAACGGCGAGACCGGCAACACCAGCCTCATCCCGGTGAGCCAGTGGCAGACCTGGGCCCAGACCCACCCGAAAACCTTCAAGGGATTCAACGCCGCCGAGCTCTACAACGGCCCGGACCTGAGCAACTATCTGATCAGCCTCTTCAATGTGGCCGGCCAGCTGGGCATGTTCTTCTTCTGGACCGACACCAACATCTTCGGCACCGACGGAATGATGTTGGACTACATGCAGAACAACTCCGCGTTCCTGCCGACGATGAAGGCGAACGCGGCGAACCTGGTGTTCATGAACAAGGAGTCGTTCGCCACCACGAGCACCGACGCGCTGATCAAGGGCCTGTGGCTGACCGGCTACATCGGCAACTGGGGTTCCTCCACGGACTGGTGGAAGTGGGGCCTGGACGGCCGGGGTGTCTTCCCCGGCGGTTCGGGTTGGCAGGACTGGAAGTTCATCCTGCAGTACCCGCAGGGGCTCCAGGTCCAGTCGATCGTGCGGGACCTCTCGCAGGGTGCCACCTGCTTCCTGTCCGAGGCCTCGTACTTCACCAACGGCGCGCTCGGCCACCGCTACGCGGGAGCGCAGTTCGGCGTCTACCCGCTGCTGCGGGGCGTGCTGAACGGCTGGATCGGCATCCCGACCCGGGCCGAGGTCGCCGGCCAGCAGCAGGTGCTGGCCAAGGGCATCGCCAACTTCACCACGCCGGGCTGGAACCAGTCGCTCAACAACGCCATGGCCGTCGACGGACGGTACGGCATGCTGTCCCTCGTCCCCACCACGATGCCCGCCGCCGACCTCGCCGCCTTCACCACCGTGACCGCGCCGAAGCCGGCCGCCTACTACGACGGCCTGTTCCCCGGCTTCGCGAGCGCGGGCAACGGCTGGCTGGTGCGCTCCGACGGCGCGCAGAAGCAGTGGTACTACACGAGCCCCGCGATGGACGTCCAGCAGAAGTCGGCCGTGGTGTTCTCCCCCGCCAACGTCCCCACCGCGTCCGTGACGATCAGCTCCGACGAGCACACCAACGTGATCGTCCAGGAGAACCCGTCCAACCTGGGCTTCCACGTCTTCAACTACCGCCTCGACCTGACCAACGCCCTCTCCCTGGTCACCGACCAGGCCACCACCCTCGCGTTCGGCCAGAACTACATGGCGCCGAAGCTGGACTCCGCCGGCAACCCGGTGGTGAACGCCGACGGCTCGATCACCACCGTCGGCGGCAAGACCCTCCCGGACCGGACCGCACGGGACGTCCGCAACGTCACCGTCACCGTCGTCGGCACCTGGAACGGCGGCAGGCCGAACGTCGCCTTCGACGACTATCCGGGCATGTCCCGCCCCTACACCCAGCAGCAGACCTGGGACCCGAAGACCAAGACCCTCGTACTGACCCTCACCATGAACGGCACCACCCACTTCAACGTGCAGCTCGACGGCGGCGGTCCGCGCGTCCTGCCGCGCACCGGCTGGACCGTGGCGTACACGGACAGCCAGGAGCTGACGGCGGAGAACGACCCGGCGACCAACGTGCTGGACGGCTCCATGGCCACCTTCTGGCACACCCAGTGGACGGGCGGCTCTCCCGCGCCGGCCTGCCCGCACGAGATCCAGCTCAACATGAAGGCCTCGCACTCCGTCTCGGGCTTCAGCTACCTGCCCCGCCAGGACGGCTCGCAGAACGGCTGGGTCGGGAACTACGAGTTCTACGTCAGTGCCGACGGCGTCACCTGGGGAAGCCCGGTGACCACTGGCACGTTTGCCAAGGACGGTTCCCTGAAGACCGTCAACTTCCCAGCCAAGAACGGCCGCTACGTCCGCTTCCGGGCGCTGTCCGAGGTCAACGGCAACCCGTGGGCCTCGTGCGCCGAACTGAACGTCATCGGCCTGTAACCCCTCCCCACCGGACGACTCCCCCTCGGAAGACGAAAGCATGACAGTGCACCACCCCGTCCCGGCCGTGCTCCGCGCGGCCGGGACCGCCCTCATCCTCGACGTCTCGGGCCCCGGTCTGCCCGTCGTCCTGCACTGGGGCGCCGACCCGGGCGAGCTCGGCGCCACCGACCAACTGCTGCTGGGCCTGCGGCCCTCCTGGCCGGTGGCCTCCGTGGACACCCCGGTGCGGCTGCGGCTGATCCCGCAACAGGTCGACGGCTGGGTCGGGCGCCCCGGCATCGCCGGGCACCGGGACGGCATGCCGCCCCACCTGCGCCTGGCGCTGACCGAGCCGCTCACCCTGAGCGGCTCGTCAGGTGACGGCGGCCGGCTCGTGGCCCGGGCCCGCGACGGGGCCGCGGGCCTGGCGGTGGCGACCGAGGTCGAGATGGACCGGTTCGGCGTGGTCCGGCTGCGGCACGAGATCACCAACGAGGGCCCGGGCGTCTTCGTCCTCGACACGGCCGCCTGCCTGCTCCCGGTGGGCGAACAGGCGGGCGAGGTACTCGACTTCACCGGCCGCTGGGCCCGCGAACGCGAGCCGCAACGGCGGCCGCTGGCCCACGGGTTGACGGCCCGCGAGTCCCGCCGTGGCCGCACCGGGCACGACGCGACCGGCCTGTTCCTGGTCGGCGAGCCCGGCTTCGGCTTCCGGCACGGACAGGTCTGGGCCGCGCACGCCGGCTGGAGCGGCAACCACCTCCACTACGCCGAGGTCCTGCCCGAACACCGCCCGGTGCTGGGCGCGGGCGAGCTCCTCGCGCCCGGCGAGATCCGCCTCGCGGCCGGCGAGGCCCACCGGACCCCGTGGACCTACTTCGCCTGGTCGGGCGAGGGCATGGACGGGCTGTCCGACCGGTTGCACCAGCACCTGCGTGCCCGGCCCACGCACCCGCGCAGCCCGCGGCCGGTGATGCTGAACACCTGGGAGGCGGTCTACTTCGACCACCGCCTGGACCGCCTCACCGAGCTGGCCGAGCGCGCCGCCCGGGTCGGCGTCGAGCGCTTCGTCCTCGACGACGGCTGGTTCCTGGGCCGCCGCGACGACAGCGCGGGCCTCGGCGACTGGACCGTCGACCCGGCGGTGTGGCCGGACGGACTCCACCCCCTGGTGGAGCGGGTCCGGGCGCTCGGCATGGAGTTCGGCCTCTGGGTCGAACCGGAGATGGTCAACCCCGACTCCGACCTCGCCCGCGCCCACCCCGACTGGCTGCTCGCCGCTCCCGGCCGTGCCGCGCCGAACGCCCGCAACCAGCAGGTGCTCGACCTCGCCCACCCCGCGGCGTACGCCTACATCGCCGAGCGCCTGCACGCCCTCGTGGACGAGTACGGCATCGGCTACCTGAAGTGGGACCACAACCGCGACCTCCTGGAGGCCGCCCACGCGGGCACGGCGGGCGTCCACGCCCAGACCCTGGCCGTCTACCGCCTCCTGGACGAACTGCGCGAGCGCCACCCTGGCCTGGAGATCGAGTCCTGCTCCTCCGGCGGCGCCCGGATCGACTACGGCATCCTGGAGCGCACCGACCGGATCTGGGCATCGGACACCAACGACCCGGTCGAGCGCCAGCGCATCCAGCGCTACACCGGACTGTTCGTCCCGCCGGAGCTGACCGGCAGCCACGTCGGTGCCGCCACCGCCCACACCACCGGGCGCACCAGCCCGCTGCCCATCCGGCTGGCGACCGCCCTGTTCGGCCACGCCGGCATCGAGTGGGACATCACGGCGTGCTCCGAGGAGGAGCTGGAGCACCTGACCGCGTGGGTCGGTCTGCACAAGCGGCTCCGGCCGCTGCTGCACGGCGGGCGGACCGTCCGCGCCGACCACCCGGACCCGTCGGCCCTCCTGCACGGCACGGTCTCCGACGACCGGCGCCACGGCGTCTTCGGCCTGTTCCAGCTGGTGTCGTCGACCTCCTCGGTGGCCGGCCGGATCCGCCTCCCCGGGCTCGACCCTTCCCTGACCTACACCGTCACGGTCTGCCCGGAGTTCCAGGCCGCCTCGGCCCACCCCAGCACCGCCGTCCCGTGGATCGCCGAGGGGTCGGTCCGGGTCTCGGGCGCGGTGCTGGCGACGATCGGCCTGGCAGCGCCGCTGCTCGATCCCGAGCAGTGCCTGGTGCTGGAACTGCTCGCCGAGTAGGAACACGCGTGGGGCGGGGACGGCGTCGGCCCTCCCCGCCCCACGCATTGCTGCTTTCCGGTCAGTCGGGCTCGGAGGCCGCCGCGCCGAGGGTGCCGCGCAGCCACCGCTCGACCTCGCCGACGTGCACCGTCGCCCAGGCCCGGGCGAGGTCGGGCTGTCGGGCGGCGGCGGCCTCGTGGATCGCCCGGTGCTGCTGCCCGGTCCGCCCGACGGAGCCCTCTTCGGTACGCCCGCGCCAGAGCCGGACGCGGGCGGCCGGGCCGGAGACGCCCTCGATGAGGGAGCAGCGCACGGCGTTGCCCGAACCGGCCGCGAGCCTGCGGTGGATCTCCAGGTCGTTGTCGATTCCGAACACGCCTTCGTTCAAGGCCGGCCGGCCTTGGGCTCCCCCGGACGACGGGGCCGGGGAACGCCGCATCCTTCCGATGCCACGGGCCGGACCTCACCGCCCGGGGATCCCGCACATCTCCTGCCGGGCCCGGCGAGTACCTGCCGCCATCGCCCCTGCGCCGGCCATCCGTCCACACGCGTCCGCACGTGCTCGCCCGCCCTCCTGGAGGTCGGTCCGCCGACCGGAGGCACCCGTACGCCCGTCCGATCGAAAGGGTCCCCGTGGCTCATCAGCTGTTGCTCGCAGCCCAACGCCGGTCGCTGATCCTGGAGGCGACACGTCGGACCGGCGCGGTCCGCGCCGCCGAACTGGTCGAGCGGTTCGGCGTGTCGAATGCGACCATCCGCCGCGACCTCGACACGCTGGCACGTCAAGGCGCCGTACGGAAAGTGCACGGCGGAGCAGCGGCGGCCGAGGCTGCGAGCACGGACAAGCCCGGAGTCCGGAGCGAGCACGCTCGGCCCACGGGCACCGAAGCAGCACTGGCAGACGCCGCAGCCAAGCTCGTGACGCCGGGCAGCGTCGTGGCCCTCTCAGGCGCCAGCACGACGCACGCGGTGGCCTCCCGGCTCCTGAAGATCCCGCAGCTGACGATCGTGACCAATTCCCTGCCGATCGCGGACCTGGTGCGGGCGGCCGACAGCAACGGAGGAGCGGCAGCGCCGCAACTCCTTCTGACGGGAGGCACGCTCACCCGCTCGGCAGCCCTGGTGGGTGCCCTGGCCGAGCAGACCATCCGCTCCCTCCGCGTGGACCTGCTGATCCTGGGCGCGCACGGCGTCTGCACGAAGGCCGGCCTCACCGCGCCCGACCTCGCAGGGGCGCAGACCAATCGGCTCCTGATGGCCGCCGCGCGCCGCACGGTCGTGGTCGCGGACCACAGCACGTGGGGGAACGTCGGACTGAGCAGCTTCGCGGCTCTCAACGAAGTCGACTGCTTCGTCACTGACGACGCGCTCCCGCCAACGGCCCGCAGGGCGCTCGCGGACTCCGTTGGCGAACTCGTGCTCGTCCCAGGCCGCGGCTACGGCGACGTCTCCGTGCCGGAAGACCCGGAGGCAGCCTTGCCCTGTCCCGGCAGGACGGGCGCCCAGCGTTTGATCTCGCGCGACGTACCCGTCAGGAGCGGCAGCGTGATGCGGACCCGCCCCGGGCCACGCCAGGCGCACCGGGAAGGCGTCCGGGGCGGCGGGCCAGTCCCTGACCAGTCACCGAAAGACCCGTCGGTACACGTCTCCGCAGATCAGCGCACCCGCCCCCGGGGCTTCAGCGGGAGCGGGGGGAGCTCCGGGGCCCGCAGGCGGGCGCCGTCGTAGCCGTGGACGTCACCGAACCGGGAGGTCTGCTCCCAGTCGTTCCGCGCCTGGGTGATCTCTTCGCCGGAGCGGCCGATGAAGTTCCACCACATGACCAGCTTCTCCTCGAAGGGCTCGCCGCCGAGGAGGAGGACGGCGGAGTCGGTGCGGGCGAGGAGGGGGAGTTCGCGCCGGTCGCTGCCGAGGTAGAGCATGGAGCCGGGTTCGACGCGGACGCCGTCGACGTCGACGCTGCCGGACATGGAGAGGACGGCGTACTCGAAGCCGGGTTCGAGGGGGAGCTTGAGGTCGGCGCCCTCGGTGAGGGCGAGGTCGGCGCCGACCAGCGGGGTGTAGGCGGTGCCGGGGGAGGTGGCCGTGTCGAGGGTGCCCATGATGACGGTGCCGCGCAGGCCCGGGGCGGTGACGACGGGCAGCTCGGCGTGGTGCTCGAACGCGGGGGCGGTGTGGCGGTGGGCGTCCGGGAGGGCGACCCAGAGCTGGGCGCCTTCCAGGAAGCGGGCGTGCGGGCGCGGGGACTCCTCGGAGTGGGAGATCGCCCGGCCGGAGGTCATCAGGCCCAGCTCGTAGGGGCGGACGGTCTGGAGGCTGCCGAGGCTGTCGCGGTGCAGGACCTCGCCCTGGTGGAGCCAGCTCACGGTCTGCAGCCCCATGTGCGGGTGCGGGGGGACCTGCATGCCGGGCTCGTCGGCGATGTCGTCCGGGCCGTAGTGGTCGACGAAGCACCAGGCGCCGACCATCCGTCGGCCGAGGTTGGGCAGCAGGCGGCGCACGACGGTGCTCTCGCCGAGCGGGACCTGGCGTCCGGTCAGCAGCTCCCGGACGGGGCCGGTGCCGGTCTGCCCGCCGCAGGGGGTCGGGGCGGGCTTGAGATCGAGGTTGCTCATGTCGCGGATCCACCACCGTACGGGTCGGGGCCGGCCGGGGCCGGAGGGTCGTCGGCAACGATCATCCATCAAGCCGGGGTGTTCCTCCACCCACGACGGCCGGGCCCGGGGCGCGGGCCCGGCGTGCGGCCCGGGGTGCGGGGCCCCGCCTGCGGTCCCGCGCCCCGGCTGCCGACACCGCGGGTCAGTGACGGCAGGACCACCAGGCGTCCGCCGTCGCGGCGTCCGCGAGCGAGCGCAGCTTGGCGACGGCCTCGGCCGGGTCCTCCGCCCCGTACACCGCCGAACCGGCCACGAAGACGTCCGCGCCCGCCTCGGCGCAGCGCTCGATGGTGCTCGCCGCGACACCGCCGTCGACCTGGAGCCACAGCTCCAGGCCGTGCTTGTCGATCAGCTCCCGGGTGCGGCGGATCTTCGGCAGCATGATGTCGAGGAACGCCTGCCCGCCGAAGCCCGGCTCGACCGTCATGATCAGCAGCATGTCCAGCTCGGGCAGCAGGTCCTCGTACGGCTCGATCGGCGTGCCCGGCTTGAGGGCCATGGAGGCGCGGGCGCCCTTCGCCCGGATCTCGCGGGCGAGGCGGACGGGCGCTGCAGCGGCCTCCACGTGGAAGGTGACGGAGCCGGCGCCGGCCTCGACGTACTGGGGGGCCCAGCGGTCCGGGTCCTCGATCATCAGATGGCAGTCGAGCGGGATGTCGGTGGCGCGGGCCAGCGACTCGACGATCGGGACGCCCAGCGTCAGGTTGGGGACGAAGTGGTTGTCCATCACGTCGACGTGCAGCCAGTCCGAGCCCCTCACGGCCTCGGCCTCGTCGGCGAGGCGGGCGAAGTCCGCGGACAGGATGCTGGGGCTGATCTGGGACATGGCCGACTACCTTCGTGCGAGGGCTTGCGAGGGCTGGGGCGCCCGGACGACGGACACCCCGCCCCATCATCTCGTGCCGCACGACCGGCGACCGCACCCCGCAGCCACCGCGTGACCGTCATCACACCCCGGTCGGAGTTACCGGGACCGTCACCGCGGTCAAGAGCATCTGAGCGGCCCCCGGCACCCCCGGGCGGCCCCGTCCAGTCGGCAAGATCCACCGAGGAAGGCCTCCCGATGTCCGATCCCGTCCACCCCGCCCGGGCGCTGTGGTGGCTCTTCGAGCCGGTGTACGCCGTCACCTTCCTCCAGCCCGAGAGCCGCGCGGCCTTCGAGGCGGCGGGGCTGGACGGCAGCTGGCGCGGCTATTTCGCCGGCCGCTCGGCTCCGCTGGGCGCGGTGGACGCGCCGCCCGTGATCGCCTCCTTCTTCAGCTTCTCCCCGGCGATGGTGGAGCGGGCGCTGCCCGCGGTGTGGACGCACGCGAGCCCCCAGCAGGCTCTGGCAGCCCGGACCGACGGCTCGGCGGCGGCGCTGACCCGGCTCCTGGCGCCGGTGGAGCCCGAGCAGGTCGAGTCCGCGGCGACCGCGCTGGAGGAGGCGGTGGCCCGGCTGGACTGCGCCGGCCGGGTGCTGGCCGCCGCCAACGCCGCACTCCCCCGGCCCGTGGACGTGTACGGGCGGCTGTGGCAGGCCGCGACCGTGCTGCGCGAGCACCGCGGGGACGGCCATGTGGCCGCGCTGGTCGCGGCGGGGCTGGACGGCTGCGAGGCGCCGGTGCTCCACTGCGCGCTGGACGTGCGCCGGGACGTGATGCAGCCGATGCGCGGCTGGACGGACGAGGAGTGGGAGGCCGCCGCGGCGCGGCTGGTCGAGCGGGGCTGGCTGACGGCGAAGGGGGCGGTCACGGAGCTCGGCCTGATCCGGCACCGGGCCGTCGAAGCCGCCACCGACCTGGCCGCCGGCCGGGTGTGGGAGGGCCTGCCGCAGGGCGAACTCGACCGTCTGACAGCCGCCTTGAAGCCGATCGCGGCGATCTGCCGCGAGCAGATGCCGGTCAACCCGCTCGCGATGCCGCCGGTGCGCCGGTAACCCGCCCGCATCCGAGCAGCGAGACCTCCCCGTGACCCTCCTCACACCCCGTGCAGGGTTATCGTGACCGCCGCCGTGGTCATCAGCCCTGTGCAGCACCATTTCCGCACCTCGATCCGCACCCCGATCCGCGCCTCGATCCCGCACTTCACCAAGCAACACGCGCAAGCAGTGTGCTGTGAGCCGTGCGCAGTTGGCACCACGCGACCGCCGCTCGCCGCGCGCCGCGCTCGTCCGAGGAAGGCCTTCCGTTGACCGAACTGGTCCATCCCGCCCGCGCCCTGTGGTGGCTCTTCGAGCCGGTGCACGCCGTCACCTA
This sequence comes from Kitasatospora sp. NPDC056181, assembly GCF_042266225.1. NCBI lineage: Bacteria > Bacillati > Actinomycetota > Actinomycetes > Kitasatosporales > Streptomycetaceae > Kitasatospora > Kitasatospora sp. NPDC056181. The sequence goes on along the minus strand of NZ_JBHJUK010000084.1, from coordinate 9,093 downwards.
CTTCTCGCCCGAGGGCCGCGCCGCCTTCGAGGCCGCCGGTCTGCGTGGCGCCTGGCGCGGTTACTTCGCGGGCCGCGCCGCGCCGCTGGGCCCGGTCGACGCGCCGCCGGTGATCGCCGGCTTCTTCAGCTTCGCGCCCTCCATGGTGGAGCGTGCCCTGCCGGACGTCTGGAAGCGGGCCGACCCGGACGCCGCACTGGCCGCCCGGGTCGACGGCGCCTCGGCGGCGCTCGCGCGGCTGCTGGAGCACGTCGAGCCGGAGCAGGTCGAGCTGGTCGCCGACCTGCTGGAGCAGGCGGTGACCCGCCTGGACTGCGCGGGCCGGGTGCTGGCCGCCGCCAACGCCGCCCTCCCGCGCCCGGCCGGCCTGTACGGGAGGCTCTGGCAGGCCGCCACCGTGATGCGCGAACACCGGGGCGACGGGCACGTCGCCGCGCTGGTCGCGGCCGGGCTGGACGGCTGCGAGGCGCTGGTGGTCCGCTGCGCCCTGGACGTGCGCCGGGACGTGATGCAGCCGATGCGCGGCTGGACCGACGAGCAGTGGGACGCCGCCACCGCCCGCCTGGTGGAACGCGGCTGGCTGACCGAGCGCGGCACCATCACGGAGTGCGGCCGGATCCGCCACCAGTCCCTGGAGGCCGCGACCGACCTCGCCGCCACCCGGGTCTGGGAGAACCACCCGCGCGCCGAACTCGACCGGATCGCCGCCGCACTCAAGCCGATCTCGGCGCTCTGTCGCACCGCGCTGCCGCCGATCAACCCGATCGGACTGCCTGCGGCGACGGCCTGACGGCCGGCTCCACCCGACCGGGGCCGCCCGACCGGGGCCGCCCGATCAGGGCTGCCCGAGCTCAGCAGAGTTCGCCGGAGTGCGCCGGAGTCCGCCCGCCCGGGGTCATCCGTCCACCCCGGGCGGGCCGAGCACGATGCCCCGCCCCGCGTAGAACCGCTCGAACTGCCGCCACGGCACGTGCGCGTACGCCTGCGACTCGCCCGCGAAACCGGACGGGTTGTGGATCACCAGCGCTGTCGCCGTGGCGCCCACCGCCAGGACCAGGTGGCCGCCGCGCCGCTGGGGGTCGGGCCCGTCCGGATCCCGGATCGCGGGGTGCACGGACAGCATGACCAGCCGCCCGCCGGCCACCTCCGCCGCCACCTCGGCCGGCGTCAACTCCCGTGCCTGCCCGGTCAGTCCCCACCTCTGGTGGACGTAGGCGGCGAACGGTGTGTGGATCAGGCCGCGCAGCCGCTCGCCGTCCCGCTCGTACGCGCCGGCCGCCAGGCACTCCTCCGCCAGCTGCACCGCTGTCGGCGCCACCCCCCACCAGTGGTCCAGCGCCATCCGCAGGCAGGCCACCCCGCACAGCCGCCACGACCAGTACTCGTACTCCTCGGGCGTGGCCGCCCCCGACTCGCCCCAGCGCGGATCGTCCGCCGCGCTCACCGCGCCGGTCACGATCTCTCGTACCAGGCCCGGCGACTCCCACTGCGCGTAGTACGGCACCTCGTGCACCACGGCCGGGTCGCCGCCGCTTCCTTGCTCCACCGTCCCCATCCCCCGACGCTCTCACGCCGGGCGGGCGATGCCGACCCGCGACACTCACCCCGGCCCGCAAGGGCAACCCCGACAACCCCGACAACGCCGCCGACGACTCCGCCGACGACTTCGCCACCGACGCGCACGCCCACAGCTGCGCCCATGCCCACGTCCACGCCGACGCCCACGCCCACGCCCACGCCGACGCCGCTCGCGCTCCGATGCCGCCCCGCTGCCGAGGGCTGTCAGTAGTGCCCGCTAGTGTCATCCCGATCATTGGGATCATGGAACAACAAGGTGGGGGCGGGTCATGGGCATCGAGCAGGACTGGGACGGGCGCCTGCAACTGGAGCCCCAGCAGCTCCCGGAGCGCCTCTCGCACCTGCCGAGCCGGGAGTTCCTGACCCAGGAGGGCCTGCCCGAGGCCGCGGCCTTCCTCGACTTCTCGGCCCTGGACTTCTCGCCCCTGGACCCCTTCACCAAGGACGGGGGCACCGGGCAGCACCTCTTCGTCCTCGGCGAGACCGCCTACCCCGCCCCCCGGTCCCACGAGGGTGACGCGGTGGTCCTGGACGGGGTGACCGGTCAGGTCCTCCTCGTCGGCCGCCGCCGCGGGGAGCTCCGCCGCGACCTGCTCGCCTCCGGCCTGCCTGCCCTGATCGAGCTGATGCGCGAGGTCGACGTGGCGGCCCTGGCCGCGGAGGAGCCCGACGCGCTCGGCGGCGACCGCGGGCCGGCGATCGTCGCGGAGGTGGTCAGGGTCGTGCGCGAGCGGCTGCGCGCGATCGACCCGGAGCTGTTCGCGCACCACCGCGCCGCTCCCCCGCACTGGGAGACGGCCCTGCTGGTGCGCTCACTCGCCTGGGGTGCGCTCCCCGGCGGGCCGGCCGGGCTCGCGTACGAGTTCGGGCCGGAGCTGGCCGAGGACCTCGCCGCCGTCACCGGGAACGGGCAGGTCCGCCGCTTCCGCCCGGAGGAGCTGCCCGGCGGGCTCACCCACGGGCCGACCCGCCGGCTGCTCACCGACGTCGGCCTGCCGCTCGGCGGCGCCCTGCTGGGCGTGGCCGACGACGGGCCGCTGGTCACGATGGTGGAGGCGTACCCCGAGTACTTCGCGCCCGAGCCCTCCGCCGCGGGCACCGACACTGGCGACGTGCTCACCCCGGACGCCGACCCCGACACCGACACCGACGACGACGACGAGTGGGAGCGCGACCACCAGCGCCACCACGTCGCCCTCGCCGCCTGGCCGCACGACCTGGAGATCACCCTCGACGGCGCCACCGGCCGGCTGGAGCTGCCCGCCTGGAACGACCCCGGCATGCCCGAGGCCTACCTCAACCGGGACGTCTCCGCGCTCCTCTACACCCTCTGGACGTGCGGGCGGATGCGCGCGGAGTGGCGGCGCTGGGAGCACGGGGCCGCCGGCGAGGCGTGGGCGCTCTTCGACCCGCAGGCGCTGCTGAGCGGAGTCGTCGAGGGCGTGCTCACCGCCCTCGATCCGGGCGCGTTCGCCTCCCCCGACCACTCCTGGCAGCTCCTGGCCGACGACCACGCCATGGGCGGCCTGCTCCACTGAGCCGCCCCGGGGCGGCCCGCCCCTACCGGGCCTTCTCCTCTGCTGCGGAGGCCTCCGCAGCAGCCACCGAAGCCGCCCCCGAAGGCACCGAACCCTCCGAAGGCACCGCAGCGCCTTCCCCGTTCGAGCCGTTCGAGCCCTTCGACCCCTTCGAGTCCTTCGAGCCGTTCGAGCCGTTCGAGCCGTTCGAGCCGTTCGAGCCGTTCGAGCCCTCCGAGCGGAAGGCGAACCGGTCCGTCGCCCGGCGCCCGCGGCGATCCAACGGCAGCGAACCGGTGGCCGCCGCCAGCCCGAACGGGGGCATGTCGAAGTAGATCGACTCGTACGACCCCTCGGGCGCGACGTACGTCTCGTGCCAGAGGCCCACGTGCTGCCGGGTCTTGCCGCCGCGCACCTTGCGGTTGGCGATGCCCCACGCCTTGTGGTGGAAGGCGTCCGACGCGGTGGCGTACGCGTACAGCTTCTCCTTCGACTCCCAGTACTGGACGACGTAGTACGTGCGTGGCGAGGCCGTGAGGAGGACGTGTGAGCGAAGTCCGCGCTCGGGCGCCTTGCCCAGCTCGTTGAGCATCTTGAGCATCGCCAGCATCACCGGCCCCCAGTGATGGATGCCCCGGAAGTGGTTGATGCGCATCCCTATCAGCAGCACCACCGTGTCTCCCGTGGCTGCCGCGGTGGTGTATCCCGGAGTCGGTTTGCCGAACACGTCTGCCTCCTGCTGCCCCTCGCCCCATGTAAGCGGTGATTACATCAGCGGGCGACAAGCCGGTCAAGACTTCGCGCAGAACCCAAATCCCGTGCGGTCAACGGGGATTGGCCACTCCTTGGCCAAACGTGTCCAGCACCTTCGTGGCCAGCTCCTCCGCCCGCTCCGGCGGCAGGTATCCGTCGATGATCATCTGTGACAGCCCGTACACCAGGGCCTGCCCGGCCAGCCCCACGAGCGCCGGATCACCCGGGCGCAGCCGGCCGGCCTCCTGGTCCGCGACGATGAAACCGGTGAACGCCTCGTCGATCCCGGACAGCCGCCGCTGCAGCTCCGGTTGCCGTGACGGCGTGAACACCCGTGCCCGGACCAGCTCGAACCGGTGCGGATGCCGGATCGCGTACCGGATGAAACCCAGCCCGATCGCCCGCAGCGCCGACCCCTCACTCCCCTCGATCTCCGCCCGCTGCCACCGCTCGAAGTCCGCCAGCACCTGGTCCGCCAACTCCGTCAACAACGCCTGCCGGTCCGCGAAGTGGCGGAACGGCGCCCCCGCCGACACCCCCGCCCGGCGCGCCACCTCCCGCATGCTGACCGCGCCCAGCCCCTGCTCGTCCAACACCTCGAACGCCGCCGCCACCAGCGCCTCGGGCAGCGCCCCGTGGTGATAACTGCCCCGCCGGGCAGGCCTCTCCGTCATGCCGCCAGTGCTACCACAGGTCACCACCCCGCCGTGCCGCACGACGCCCCGCCGCGCACGGTCAGGCCGGGACCTCGGCCGGGGCGGGTGGCCGGAGCTCCAGGAGGTGGCGCATCACCTCCACCGGCAGCGCCTCGTTCCCGGCGGCGGCCTCGGCCGTCTCCGGGTCGGCCAGGAGACCGGCGAGAACGTGGGCCGGGAGGCGCCGGTCTCCGGCCGCCATGCTGCGGATGCCGTCGTGCGGGTCGTCCAGCAACCGGATCACGGACGCCACGGAGAGACGCCGGTCCCACAGGGCGCGCCGGCGGACGCCGTACGCGGGGTCGCGACCGAGGCGTTCGACCATCTCCTCCGTCGAGTCCGGGTCGTCCAGGGCGAGTTCGCGCATCCGGGGGTCAGGGTGGTCGGCATGGCGGAGGACGTGCTCGCGGGGGAAGTTGGGATGCCCGGGCATGCGGCCGACGGAGGTGCCGCCCCACGTCCGCCACATCTCCGACAGCAGCTCGGCCGGGGCCTGGGCGCAGCTCTCCGCCAGCAGCAGCCGGACGGCGTGGTCCTCGTCGCGGGCGAGGAGGTCGGCCACGTCCTGCGGCAGGTTCTCCGCACAGGCGACGCTGCGGCGCACCAGGAAGTGGCCGGAGGCGGCGAGGCGGCGCATCGCGGCGGGGTCGTCATGCTGCTCCCGGACCCAGTCGAGCAGGGGGATCCGGAGGCCCGGGTCCTTCTCGAACCGGATGCCGGAGCGCTGCTCCTCCGAGAGTTCGGGCCGCAGGGAGACCTGCCAGCGGACGGAATTGTCAGGGTCCTGCCCGAGGACGGCCACCAGGTCCGCATCCAGGCCGGCGTTCTGGGCGACCGCCCGGCGCAGGTCCGCGTCCGGGCCGTGGGCCAGCGCTTCGACCAGCTCGCGGGTGAGGACGCAGCGCTCGGCGGCCCGTTCGCGGGCGGAGCCGTCGGGCAGCGCGTCGAAGTCAGCGGCTGCGAGCGGTACTTCCTCGTGGTGGCGCAGCCGTGCGGTGGCGCGCACCGAGCCGTCCGGGTCCGCGAGGAGGGCCGCCCGGGCGGTGTCGTCGAGGTGCGGCCAGGCGCGCGGTGTCACGGCCCGGCGGACGGACGCGTCCCGGTCGGCGGCGAACGCGACCAGGTGCCGTACGGGAAGGCCGTGGTGGAGCGCCAGCTCGGACCGGACCGGGTCGGCCGGATCGACCGCCAGGAGGTCGAAGGTGGCGTCGGTCAACTCCAGCCCGGCGTCGACCAGTCCGACCAGCAGGATCCGGCGGAGCCAGGCGTCCGCCTCGCGGAAGAGCCGCTCGCGCTGAGCGGGTGTGAGGCCCGCCCGCCCGCCGAGGTTCCTGCGGACACGCGGACGGGGGTGGGCGATCCACGCGTCCACGACCTCCTCGGGCAGCTGCCGGTAGTGCAGCCCGAAGGGCACCCGCTCCTCCGGGGTGTCGTGGAGGATCCCGATCAGGACGTCCGCGGGCGCTGTGCGGTTCTCGGCCAGGCCGTCGCGCCACTTGTGACTCAGCTCTGGCGAGGCGGTGGTCCACGCCAGCACCGGCTCCCACACGGCCCGGCCGTCCCCGTCCCCGTCCGTGGCGGCGGGGGCCCCCGCCGCGGGGGGGCCCCCCGGCCGCGTAACCTCGGAGAGGTCCACCCGTTAGAGCCGGTGAACACTGTGGGAGGGACCGTGACCGCACTGCCGCACGGATTCACCGAGACGTCGTGCACTCCGGAACATGACCTCCTCGAAGCCTTTCTGGCCCTGGACACCCCCGAGGGATTCAAGGCCGAGCTCATCGAGGGGAAGATCGTCGTGACCCCGCCGCCGGATGGTGACCACGAGATTGCGATCGGCCGGATCGTCTGGCAGATCGCCCGCCAGTGTCCCGAGGGCATCGACTTTGCCCCGACGAAAGGTCTGGTCGTCCCGGGCGGACGCTTCATCCCCGACGGTACGTTCGCCGAGACCGACGCGCTGGCGGGACGCGAGTCCTGGTGCAAGCCGGACGGCGTTCTCATGGTCATGGAGGTGACGTCCACCCGTGCCGACAACGACCGTCTGACCAAGCGGCGCGGCTACGCGGCTGCGGGGATTCCGCTGTACCTGCTGGTCGACCGCCAGCGGCACCGGGTCGTCCTGCACAGCGACCCCCGGAAAGCGGACTACTCGACGACGACGGACGTCGCGATCGGTGAGCCGTTGCTCCTGCCCGAACCCTTCGGATTCGAGCTCGCCACAGGCCGTCTGCACTGAGGCGTCCCGCATCCCGAGACGCCCCGGCCGGACTCCGGACCGGTGTGCCAGACTGCGAGCGTGTCCTCGCTTTCGCTGATTATTAGCAGCAGGCGCGCCGGTCCGCAGTGACCGCTCCCGCACCACCCGATGCGGAGCGACCACCAGCGTCCAGACCCGCGCGCAGACCTCTCGCACCCGCGAGGGGTCTTTTGTTTTGCCCCGGACCGGCCGGAGCCCCCACAAGGGGCCGAGGGACACCGGGTGCGCGCGGGATGCTGGACAGTGGAGCCGGGTCCCCGAAACCGGCAGAGCACCACCCGACTCGACACAAGGAGTCCCCATGGCCGAGGCCAGCCGCACCGACGACAGCTTCCACGTCTTCGACACCACCCTGCGCGACGGCGCGCAGCGGGAGGGCATCAACCTCACGGTGGCCGACAAGCTGGCGATCGCCCGGCACCTGGACGAGTTCGGCGTCGGCTTCATCGAGGGCGGCTGGCCGGGCGCCAACCCGCGCGACACCGAGTTCTTCGCCCGGGCCGCCGCCGAACTGGACCTCAGGAACGCCCGGCTGGTCGCCTTCGGCGCCACCCGCCGGGCCGGCGGCAAGGCCTCCGAGGACCCGCAGCTGGCCGCCCTGGTCACCTCGGGGGCGCCCGTCGTCACCCTGGTCGCCAAGGCCCACGACCGGCACGTCGAGCTGGCCCTGCGCACCACCCTGGACGAGAACCTGGAGATGGTCCGGGACAGCGTGGCGTACCTGCGCGCCCAGGGCCGCCGGGTCTTCATCGACTGCGAGCACTTCTTCGACGGCTACAAGGCCAACCGCGCGTACGCCCTCGCGGTGGTCCGCGCCGCGCACGAGGCCGGCGCCGACGTGGTGGTGCTCTGCGACACCAACGGCGGGATGCTGCCGGCCGGCGTCCGCGACATCGTCACCGACGTCCTCCGGGACTGCCACACCTACAAGCCCGGCGCGCGGATCGGCATCCACGCCCAGGACGACACCGGTTGCGCGGTGGCCAACACCCTGGCCGCGGTGGACGCCGGTGCCACCCACGTCCAGTGCACCGCCAACGGCTACGGCGAGCGGGTCGGCAACGCCAACCTGTTCCCGGTGGTCGGCGCGCTGGAGATCAAGTACGACCGCCGGGTGCTGCCGCCCGGCAGCCTGGCCGAGATGACCCGGATCTCGCACGCCATCGCCGAGGTCGTCAACCTGGCACCCTCCACCCACCAGCCCTACGTCGGCTACTCCGCCTTCGCGCACAAGGCGGGCCTGCACGCCTCCGCGATCAAGGTCGACCCGGACCTCTACCAGCACATCGACCCGGAGACGGTCGGCAACACCATGCGGATGCTGGTCTCCGACATGGCCGGCCGCGCCTCGGTCGAGCTCAAGGGCAAGGAGCTGGGCTACGACCTCTCCACCGACCGGGACCTCGCCGGCCGGGTGGTCGCCAGGGTCAAGGAGCAGGAGAACCTCGGCTACACCTACGAGTCCGCCGACGCCTCCTTCGAGCTGCTGCTCCGCGACGAGGTGCGCGGCAGCCGCGAGCGCTTCTACACGCTGGAGTCCTGGCGGACCATCAGCGAGCAGGGCCCCAACGGCTTCTCGGGCAACGAGGCGACGGTGAAGCTCTCGGCCAAGGGCGAGCGGAGGATCGCCACCGGCGAGGGCAACGGCCCGGTCGACGCGCTGGACAAGGCGCTGCGCACCGCGCTGGACGGCATCTACCCGCAGCTGGGCAGGCTGGAGCTGGTGGACTACAAGGTCCGCATCCTGGAGGGCCAGCACGGCACCGGCTCCAAGACCCGGGTGCTGATCGAGACCAGCGACGGCACGGCCGGCTGGTCCACCGTCGGGGTGGCGGACAACGTGGTCGCCGCCTCCTGGCTGGCCCTGGAGGACGCCTACACCTACGGCCTGATCCGCGCGGGCCTGGAGCCCACCGAGTAGCGGCACCGGACGGGCGCCCCCGCACTCGACGTGCGCCCCGTACTCGACGCGTGCGCCCCGCGCGAAACGGGCGCACGCCCACGGCCCACGGACGCCCCCAGGGGTCCGTGGGCCGCACCGTTCGTCCTCCGTCGGCCTTCCTAGCGCAGGCGGGCGAGGAGGGCGTGCTCGACGAGCGTGATGAGGGCGCTCTTGGCGCTGTCACGGCGTCGGGCGTCCAGCGTGACGACCGGGGTGTCGGGGCCGAGTTGGAGGGCTTCGCGGACCTCGTCGGCGCTGTGGGGCTGGTGTCCGTCGAAGCCGTTGAGGGCGACGACGAAGGGCAGGCCGCTGTTCTCGAAGTAGTCGAGGGCGGGGAAGCAGGCGGCGAGG
>NZ_JBHJUK010000083.1:0-38892 GCF_042266225.1 Kitasatospora sp. NPDC056181 | reverse complement strand
CCTCGGACTCCGGCCGGTGCGGCCCGCCCGCGCCGGCGTGCCGAGTTCCGGAGGTCTGCCCGTGTCCCTGGTCCGCGTCCACAACTTCTCGGTCTCGCTCGACGGTTACGGGACCGGTGAGGGGCAGAGCCTGGAGGCCCCGTTCGGCCACGCCGGTGACCGCCTCCACCAGTGGTTCTTCCGCACCAGGACGTTCCGCCGGATGCAGGGCCAGGAGGGCGGCGACACCGGCGTCGACGACGCGATGGCCCGGGCCTGGGGCGACGGCATCGGTGCGGAGATCATGGGGCGGAACAAGTTCGGCCCCCAGCGGGGCCCTTGGGAGAACCACGACTGGAACGGCTGGTGGGGGCCGGACCCGGTGTTCCACACTCCGGTCTTCGTGCTGACCCACCATCCGCGGCCCTCGGTGGAGATGGAGGGCGGCACCATCTTCCACTTCGTCGACGCCGCCCCGGAGGAGGCGCTCCGCCAGGCCCGGGCGGCCGCCGGCGGCCTGGACGTCCGGATCGGCGGCGGGCCCGCCACCGTCCGCGCCTTCCTGGCCGCCGACCTGGTCGACCACCTGCACGTCGTCGTGGTGCCGATCGTCCTCGGCCGCGGCGAACGCCTGTGGGACGGGCTCGAAGGGGTCGAGGAGCGGTTCCGCACCGAGTCGGTGACCAGCCCGAGCGGCGTGACGCACGTGACCTTCACCCGCGTCTGACCCACGGCCGCCGCCCCGCGCCGCCCAGGCCGGCGGGGATGCCTGCGGCGAGCGGGCCGGCCCGCCGGCGGCGCCCGGTGGCGCATCCACCGGGGCCCGGGGAGTGCGAGCGCTGCTGGCCGATTGGAGTGAGCCGACGGCCGCGGGCCCGGCCGTGTGCTCGGTTCGGGCGTACGTCGGCGCGCCGCGCCGCACAGGTCTGTGCACGCTGGATCGGGCGGGTGGACGGAGGCGAAGCCCTCCGGACCGCCCGCCCGGCAGACCGCTGCACGGATCGGAGCACCGCATGACCGGGACCCCCGCACCCCTCGACGCCGATGACGAGAACGGCCCGAACCGCCCGAACAGCCCGCATGAAATGGACGGCGCCAACGCAGGACCTCCGCAGTTGCCTGGCTGCGCCGAGGACGCGGCCGCCGCCCTCAAGGAGATGTTCGTCGGCCTGACGCAGGGCGGCCGGATCTCCCGCGGCCAGGACCCCGTCAAACGACCGGTGTTCCTCAAACCGCACGGCGTGGCCCGCGGCGTGCTGACGGTCTCCCCCGACCTGCCCGCCGACCTGCGCCTCGGGTTCCTGAAGACCGCCCACGAACGGCCGGAGGGCCTGACCGCCTGGGTGCGCTTCTCCAGCGACACCGTGCCCGGCAGCCCGGACCTGGACACCACCCTCGGCATCGGCGTCAAGCTGTTCGACGTCCCCGGTCCGAAGCTGCTGGACGGCGAGCACGGGGCCGGCACCCAGGACCTGCTGCTGCAGAACCACGACGTCTTCTTCGTCGACACCGCCCAGGACATGTGCGAGTTCACCAAGGCCGGTGTCGTCGACGGCTCCTACGACCGGTACCTGCGCGACCACCCGGTCACCCAGGAGATCCTCGACGCCATGGCCCGGTTCGAGGAGAGCGTGCTCACCGCCACGTACTGGGGCGTGCTGCCCTACGCCTTCGGCCCCGAGCGCTTCGTCAAGTACAAGCTGGTGCCCGCCGGTTGCGAACCCGGCGACCCGGCCGCCGTGCCGCCCGACGAGAACCCCGCATACCTGGCCGCCGACCTGCGGCACCGGCTCGCGGCGGGCACGGCCGCGTTCGACCTCATGCTGCAGTTCCGGACCGACCCGGAGCGCATGCCGCTGGACCGGGCCACCGTGCGCTGGGAGGAGGCCGAGAGCGAACCGGTGACGGTGGCCCGGCTGACCCTCCGGAAGCAGGACGTCGCCGCCCGGGGCCAGGCCGCCTACGGCGAGAACCTCGCCTACAACCCGTGGCACGCCCTGGCCGAACACCGCCCGGTGGGCAGCATCGCCGAGGTGCGCAGGACCGTCTACCAGGCCTCGGCGGAACAACGCCGCGACGTCAACGGCATCCCGGCGACCGAGCCCGGCCCGGCCCGCCCGCTGATCACGCCGCCGCCCGGCCGCGACACCCGGATCGTCCGCGCCGCCGTGCACCCGGCGATCGGGGTGGCCCGGGTCGGCGACAGCGCGGAGGAGTACGTCCTCGCCCCCGAGGTCGACCAGCCGCAGCCGCTGCCCGCCGGGAGCTACAAGGACGCCACCGGCGCCCTGAAGCGACAGGCCGTCCGGTTCCGCGTCTACGGCTACAACGCCGCCGGCGAACCGGTCGCCGAGCTGACCGCCGACAACGCGGACCTGCGCTGGACGGTGCACGTCGCCAACTCCAAGGCCGCCTGGTACCAGTTCCAGCTGGCCCTCGACATTCCGGAGGCGGACAGCACCGACGCCAGCAACCTGCGCAATCCCAAGGTCCCGGCCGCCCAGCGCGACCGCCTGGTCATCGACCCCGGCCCCAGGTCGGTGCGCGGCCGCAACCGGTCCGGCGGCCCGGAGCACCGCTTCGACACCGGCACCTTCCTGGACCGGCCCGTCTACCTCGGCGAGCTGCGCACCGACGAGAGCGGCCGGCTGATCTTCCTCGGCGGCCGCGGAGTCTCCGCCTCGGCCACCGACACCCCCGCCGACACCTTCGCCAACAACGACGGCTGGCACGACGACGTCTCCGACGGCCCGGTCACCGCCGAGGTCAGCATCGACGGCCGGCCGATCCCGGTCGAGTCGGCCTGGGTGGTCACCGCGCCGCCCAACTACGCGCCCGAACTCACCTCGGTCCGCACGATGTACGACCTGGTCCGCGACGTCTTCGTGACCGCCGGCACACTCCCCGAACCGGCGAAGCCGTCGTTCGTCCGCGACGTGCTGCCCGTCCTGCGGCGCCTGTGCGACCTCCAGTGGGTCAACCACGGTGTGGCCGTCCAGCTGGGGCACGGCGGGCGGGAGGACCTCCTCGACCCCGGCACCCTCGCCGCGCTGGCGGACCCATCGCCCGTCCAGCGGGAGCTGCGCCGGCAAGTCTGGCTCACGATCCGCAACTACGACCGTGACGGCCTGTCCCCCGTACCGTGGCCGGGGGTCTACGGCGACGCGATGAACATCCCGGCCCAGTCGGTGCGCCAGCACGTGACGCTCTCCCCGCTCCAGTACCGCCTCCTGGAGCGTTGGGCCCGCGGGGACTTCGTCGCCGACTACGACGCGCAGGCCGTGCCGCCCGGCTCCCTGGACCAGGTCCCGTTCGCCGAGCGGCCCCGGACCCTCGACCGGGCAGCGCTGTCGTTCTGCCTCGCCGACGCCTTCCACCCCGGCTGCGAACTCACCTGGCCGATGCGCCACACCACCCTGTACAGCAGCCCCTTCCGGGTGCGCCGACGCGATCCGCTGCCCGAGGTCCGGCCCACGTACGGACCGACGCTCACCCCGCAGATCGCCCTCTCGTTCGACGGCCCGCTCTACGCCCAGATGCCGGGCGACCTGACGCGCTGGATGGCCGTGCCCTGGCAGACCGACACCGCGAGCTGCCGGTCCGGCTACGAGTACCTCTCCGGCTTCGGCATCTACGACCCGTACCTGCCAACGTTCTGGCCGGCCCGGGTGCCCAACCACGTGATCGCCGAGGAGGAGTACGAGATCGTCATGGACGCCTCCCGGCCCATGGCGGAACGCCTCGCCGCCTTCGGCAACCGGCGGGCCTGGCTCCGCTGGCTCCCCCCGCGCTACGTCGACGCCATCAACGCCATGGTGACGGACTTCGGCAAGCTCGGTGTCGTCGAGCGCCGCCCCGGGCCCACCGACGACCCCCGCCTCCCGGCGGAGCTGCTGGTCGAGTCCGAGGTGAGCTTCCCGGCCGAGCCCGCGCCGCCGGCCCTGCGCAACCTGACCACCGTGCACGTACCGCTCGGCGCCGACCCGGTGCTCGGCGAGGCCGCGATGGCCACCGCCGTCACCATGGCGGAGGTGCCCGACGAGCAGGTCTCGGCGGGCTACATCGACAAGGTCAAACGCCTGCGGCGCGACCGGTGACGACCCGCCCTCGCCCGCCGGGGCCCGCCGACGCCGTGGTGGCCGGCGGCGGCCCGGCGGGCTCCGTCGCGGCGCTGGTGCTGGCGTCCGCCGGCCGGCGCGTCCTGCTCCTCGACGCCGGCGGGCACCCCGCACCGCCCGCCGGCCCGGGCGCGTTCAAGATCGGGGAGTCCCTGCCGCCCGCCGCCCGGCCGCTGCTGCGCGACCTCGGGCTACTGGAGGGCTTCCTCGCCGCCGGGCACCCCGCGTCCACGGGCACGTACTCCGCCTGGGGTTCGCCCGCACTGCACGGCAGCAGCCACCTCTTCGACCCGAACGGCCACGGCTGGCACCTCGACCGGCTCCGCTTCGACGCCTTCCTGCGGGACGCCGCCGTGGCGGCCGGCGCCGAACTGCGACGCGCCACCGTACTGGCCCAGCCCGGCGAGGGCCTGATCGTCCGTGAGCACGACACCGGCACCGTGGCGGAGCTGCGGGGCCGCTGGACGGTGGACGCCACCGGCCGGCGCTGCGTCATCGGCCGCCGGCGCGGCCGCCGCCACCGGCAGGACCGGCTCGTCGCCGTGTACGCCGTGCTCCCGGGCCGGCACCCCGCGGACCGGGCGGGCCCGGAGGACGCCGAGGCGCGCACACTCGTCGAGGCGGCGCCGGACGGCTGGTGGTACACCACCCGGGTCCCGGCCGGGCGCCTGGTCGCCCACCTGACCGACCCCGACCTCGCCGACCCCTCCCTGCGGACCCCGCAGGGCTTCTGGCGCGGCATCACCCGGACCGACCACGTCCGCCGGCGGCTGGACGGCTACGACCCCGCCACCACCCCCGTCCCGCGCTGGACGCCCGCCCACGGCGTGCGGCTCGGCCCGGCCGCCGGCCCGGGCTGGGTGGCGGCCGGGGACGCCGCCCTCGCCTTCGACCCGCTCTCCTCGCAGGGCATCCTCACCGCGCTGCTCACCGGGGCCCGCGCCGGGCAGGCCGTCGCCGCGTGCCTGGCCGCCCCGGGCCGCGCGGCCCACGCCCTCGCCGACTACACGGCGTTCCTGGACGGCGTCGCGGACGCCTACCGAAGAAACCATGCGTATGCGTACGACCAGGAACGGCGCTGGCCCTTGAGCCCGTTCTGGCAGCGCCGCCGAACGGGCGGGGCCTCCCTGCCCGGCATAGCCTGAAAGAGCCCGACCACTCCTCCATGGGGGCAGTCATGACAGCTCCAGCTCCGACGCATGCCGTCTGGGACGCCACGGAGATCACCCAGTCGGTACAGGACCTCCAGCACCGCGTCACCCTCGTCGCCGGCAAGGTCACCGTGGTCCGCGTCTACGTGAGCGGGACCAGCGGCCCCGCCACCCGCGTGCGCGGCACGGTGACGCTGATCCGGTCGACGACGGACCCCGGCGTCAAGGTGACGTCGGCCAACGCCATCGCCCTCGACCCGGACGCCACGCAGAACCTCTCCGCCCGCCGCGCCGACGCGGACCTCAGCCTCAACTTCCTCGTGCCGCCCGCCCTGACGGCGGAGGGGCCACTCGGCGTGAGCTCGGTGACCCTGAGCGACGCCCTGACCGGCGCCGCCCTCCCGCTCGGCCCGACGGGTGGCGGCCCGACCGTACTGTTCCGCACCGGCCCCCCGCTGCGGATCCGCGTCCTCGGGCTGCGCTACACCAGCACCGACCCGCCGGGCACCTTCGCCCCGCGGGACCGGGACTTCACCGCCCTGGTCAGCTGGCTGCGACGCGCCTACCCGGTGGCCGAGGTCATCAGCTCACACGCCGTCATCGACGCCACCCCCGCCGTCCCCTTCACGTGCGAGGACACCAACGCCCAGCTCGCGGCCATCCGCAACCTGGACGTCAGCGCCGGCGCCGACCCGCGCACCCACTACATCGGCCAGGTGGCCGACGGCGGGTTCTTCATGCGGGGCTGCTCCTCCGGCCTCCCCGTGGTGGCCGACCCGACCGTCGTCGCCTCGTCGCCCTGCGGTTCGGCCTCCTTCGGCTGGGACTTCGACGGGACCTACGGCGACTGGTACGGCGGCCACGAACTCGGCCACACCTTCGGTCGCCTGCACCCCGGCTTCTGCGGCGAGTCCGCCGACGACCGGCAGAACTACCCGTTCCAGAGCGGGCAGATCGCCGACGGGCCGGACACCTTCGTCGGGTTCGACGTCGGCGACTCCGCGCTGAACCTGCCGATGAAGGCCCGGCCGGGGATGCAGTGGCACGACGTGATGACCTACTGCGACCGCCAGTGGATGAGCAGCTACACCTACGAGGGCATCCGGCGACGGCTGGTGGCCGAGAACGCGCTCGTGGCCGGCGCCCCGCAGCCCGAGGGCACGACCCCACCCGTCCTCGCCCCGCTCACCGTCGTCCCGGTCGCCGGGCGTCCGGCACCTCCCGGGTCCGCCGGGTCCCCCGGATCCGCGGGGTCCGCCGGCGGCCGCCCCGACGAGCGGTTCCCGAGCCTGGCCGTCACCCCGGCGCCTCCCCCCGAGGCCGCACCTGCCCTGCGGGCAGTCGAGGCGGCCCCGGAGGGCGGGCAACTCGTCAGCGTCGTCGGTACGGTGAACCTCACCCGGCGCGAGGGCGGCATCCGCTTCGTCAACCCGGTCACGCCCCTGGCCGCCCGGTCCGCCCCGCCCGCCGGCGCGCCCGGCCCCGACGGTGTGGCCGCCGGCCCGGACGGCGGGGCGGGCCCGAACGGCGGGAGCGCGGTGCTCCTGCGGATCCGGCAGACGGACGGTGCACCGCCGCGCGAGGTCCCGGTCACGGTCAGGCTCGCTTCCGAGCTGGCCCCGGGCGACGACCGCACCGGCCTGGTGGACGCCGTCGTACCGCTCGGGGCCGACCCGGAGGCGATCGAACTGGTCGTCGGCGGACAGGTCGTGGACACCTTCCGCCCCGGGGGCCCGCCCCGGGCCCTGCGCGCCGCCCGCCACGCGCAGGCCCGGCCCGGGACGTTCGAACTGGCGCTGGACTTCGAGCAGCAGCCGGACCCCGGCCAGACCTTCGCCGCACAGGTCAGCACCGACGACGGCGGCACCTGGCAGACGATCGGCGTCGGCCTGAAGGACCCTCTGCTCCAGGTGGACCGCAGCCAGTTCCGCCCGGGCGACAAGGTCCGGCTGAGGATCATCACCACCAACGGATTCACGAGCACCACGGCCGACGTCCAACAGATCCAGGTGTGACCCCCGAGACCGGTCCAGCACGGATCCCCTGCGCCTTCCCGGTCAGGCGTAGGACCACTCCGTTCGCGGCGGGCCCTGGGTGATCAGTGAGCGTGGCAGCTCTGTGATCACCCAAGGCCCGTACGTGTTTCGCGACAGGGCGCCCGACCGCGCCCATCTGCGCGGTCTCCCGAGCGAGGCGCTCTGGCCGGCGAAGACGCGAAGGCGCCCCGCACACGGGTACGTGCGGGGCGCCCGTTGATGTACCGGAGGTCAGGCGGGGCGGATGTGCTCGGCCTGCGGGCCCTTCTGGCCCTGTACGACGTCGAAGGTCACCTTCTGGCCCTCCTGGAGTTCACGGAAGCCCTGGGCGTCGATGTTCGAGAAGTGCGCGAACACGTCGGGGCCGCCGCCGTCCTGTTCGATGAAGCCGAAGCCCTTTTCGGCGTTGAACCATTTCACTGTGCCGGTCGCCATGCGCTTCTCCCTCGTGGGAACCGATCGGGTCCCACTGGTGTGGGCCCGGAGGTGATCGCCCTGGTCCGGAGATGCGTTGAACAGCAAGTACCCCACGGCAGGTAGCCGCAAGGAGGACTTCGGAACCACGACTGCTTGATCGAAACGTTACACCGCAGGGGACCCCACAGCCGGGGAGTCGCACCGGACGCGAACCGGCGTGGCTGTGGTGCCCGAAGGCGTCGGTCGGGTCGAGCCGTCGGCGCGGGCGAGCACGAGCGGGCCCCTGCCGAACAGATGCGGGAGGCCTCGCACTGGCAGACCCTGGGAGAGGAACCGACCTCGGAGGAGAGCGATGACCAGTACCAGTGGCTCACGGGAACCGAGCGCCATGGTGCACATGTCGATCTCCGGTGCGCCATCCGCGGCGAACGTGGTCGCCGACACCGTGGCGCAGTCGTACAGGCTGACCGCCGTCCCCGGCCTCGGCCCAGCAGGGGACTACGTCTCACCCGCCGATCAGGTCGTCCGCACCCGCTGGCAGGTGGACACGTCGGCACCGATCGAAGAAACCGCACCGTCGGTTGCCCTCGCAGACGCCGGCGCCGACCCGGTGAAAGTGGAGCTCAACGGTCGACGCGATGCCGTCGTCAAGGTCGATGTGCTGATCCGCGCCCGCTTCCGCGCCGGACCGCCGGCGGGATTCTCGCAGTCCTTCGAAGTCTGGCCCGGGAGTCCGCCGCACGCCACGGGCCGGCCCTGACCGAAGCGGCACACGCCCCGGTCACCCCGCGTCGATGAGACGGGTGCTCGTCCGGCGCAGGTGGGCGTCGATCAGGGCGATGGTGGCCTCCGGCTGTTCGATCTGCGGAAGGTGACCCGCCTCGGGGACGACCTCGAGTGTGCCGTTGGCGAAGGCGTCGGCGTACGCGGCGCCGTATGCGGGGGTGACGATGCGGTCGCTCTCCCCCCAGACCAGGAGAGTCGGCACGTGGACGCGTCCGAGCCGGCGCAGGAGTTTGGGGTCGTGCATGTAGGGGTCGCCCGCGAGGGTGCGCACGGTGGCCGTGTTGCCTTGCCGACGGGCGAGTTCGCCGGCGGGGATACCGGCGGGGTCGACGTGGTAGCGGTCGGGGTCGTGCCAGGAGTGTTCCGCCGCACTGCGCGCGTCGAGGGCGAAGAAGTCGGTGATCGGTTCCGTTTCGACGTTCACGCCGACGGCGCTGATCAGGACGAGGCCGGTGATGATTCCCGCGGTGTCGCGTACGGCCATCTCGGCAGCGGTCCAGCCGCCGAGTGAGGAGCCGATGACGAGGACGTCGTCCAGCCGGCGGTCGCGTAGGTGGTGGAGGTAGGCGAGGGCGAGGTCGTCGATGCCGGTGAGCCATTCGGGGCGGTGGGTCCCGTCCCAGCCGGGGTGCACGGGCGTGATGGCGTGTGCGGTGCGGGCGATGTGCCCGGCGAGGCCGGCGACGGTGGCCGGGCCCCCGCCGCCGTGCAGGAGCAGGACCGGCCTGCCGCTTCCGGCTTCGGACATGGTGAGTGACAGGTCGGGGTACACGGCTGCCGTGCGGTCTGTGGTCATGCCCCCACAGTAACTAAACATGCTTATATAAGCTAGCTTGGTAACGCCGTAGACTCGGTCCATGAGTGATGAGCTGCAAGAACTCGGCAGAGCCGTCAAGCAGGCCCAGTACCGGCAGCACCGGGCGCTCGACAGTGCGCTCTCGGCTGCCGGCACCACACTGGCCCAGTGGGACGCCCTGCGTGCGATCAGCCGCGCACCAGGGGCATCGGCCCGCGAGCTGGCCGCGGCGACGTTCCAGACCGAGCAGGCCCTCGGAACGCTCGTCCGCCGCATGACGACCCAAGGCGTGGTCGAGCGCCGACCGGGACACGGCCGGCGCATCGAACACCACCTCACCCCCGCGGGCGAGCAGGTGCTGGCAGCAGGCCACAAGATCGCCGACGAGGTCCTCGCCGCCTGCTTCGCCCCCCTTCCCGAAGCCGACCGCGCGGCCCTGCGCGGCATGCTCCGGCGCCTCACCGCGGAGGAGGTCGCATAGTCGACCGTCAGCTCGCACACGGGTTCGCGAGATCCGACCACCGCCCCGACGACTACCCCTCCCCCGCGGCCGTGGTGTCGCGCTTGATGGCGACCATCGCCGCGTCGTCGCCCAGCCGCCCGCCCGCATGGGCGAGGAGGTCCTGGCACAGTCGGCGCAGGAGGGTGTGGGGATCACCGGGCGGCCAGGCGGCCAGTCGCTCGGCGAGCGGATAGAAGGCCCCTGATGCGTCGCGCGCCTCGATGACACCGTCCGTGTACAGCAGCGCGATGTCACCCGCCTCGAAGGCGAAGGTCTCGACCTCGACACCGGGCGATCCGGCCAACTCGCTGAGGCCCAGCGGAGGAGCGGGCCGGCTGGTGTCGAGCGAGGTGACACGGCCATCGCGGAGCAGCAGCGGGGGCGGGTGCCCGCAGTCCGCGAGGCGGATCACCGGCTCCGTGTCGGGAACGTCGAGAACGGCCGCGGTGATGAACGACTCGGTGCCGTCGGCGTCCGCGGTGTCGTACGCCGGGTCACCGGTGTCCCCCGTGCCTCCGAAGACCGCTCCCTCCAGGTGGGTGACCAGCATGGGCAGGTCGACCTGACGGTAGGCCGCGGTCCGGAAGGCACCGAGCACCAAGGACGCCTCGCCGATCGCTTCGAGGCCCTTGCCCCGGACGTCGCCGATCAGGAATCGGCTTCCGCGCCGGGTACGCACGGCCGCGTACAGGTCGCCGCCGATCTGGGCCTCGGCCTCCGCCGCGAGGTAGACCGACGCGATCCGCAGCGGGCCCATCCGAGCCGGAATGGGCCGCTGGAGCACTGCCTGCGCCGCCTCGGCCACCGAACGCAGCTGCGTCATCTCCTTCTCGTGCTGCTCCCGCAGATGGGCGAGGAAGGCCACGAGCAGGGAGATCAACGCCAGGGCGACGATCTGGACCGAATGGTTGAGGTCGACCAGGGTGGCCCGCACGGCCGCGACGATTCCCTGGGCCAGGACGGCCGCCGCCCCCACGACGACGGTCGTCCCCGCGCCGGCGAACGAGGCCGTGATCGCGGGGGCGGCCACCAGGAGCGGCCCGAGGTGCACCTCCGGCGGCGCCAGCATGTCCACGACGGAGATGACCACGATCAGCACGAGCGGAATGAGGATCAGCGGGCGGCTCCGTTGTCGCGACCACCGCAGATCCACATGCCACCGAGATTCCATGCCTCCTGCATACCTCCTCCCGACCTCACACCGGGGTCACCCGGCCCCGGCCCCCGTTCGCCGTGTCGGCGAAGGCTCAGCACCTCGCGCCGTGTAGGCGACCGGCTCGCCAGCCGACCAGCAGGTCCCAAGGCAGCTTGCTCAGGTCGCAACGGCCTCGGCAGGCAGGTGCGCGGGCGGAGGTCGGGACAGGCAGGCGATCCGGCCGAGACGGGCGGACAATGCCGAATCCGGGATCCGGGGTCCAGGTGTCGGGCGGGTCGGCGGGTCGGCCGGGGGCGGACGGATGCGAAGCGGCGTGCGCCGTTGCAGACGGTGGCGATCGAGGACCGGGCGGTCCACGGAACGAGGGCGTCGGGGACGAGCGCCGGCATCCTCGACCGGCACACCCGGGCACCCCACTGGTGATCAACACGGCGCCGTGGCCTCGGGACTGGGTGATCCAGCAGGGTCGCGGTGTTCGGTCCTCCGTGCGGAACAGAAGCGAGCGCACTCCAACAGGTCGCAGATCGTGCGACGGCAGCAACCCCGTGCAACGGTTGCTACGCCACCAGACCGTGGCAAAAGCAACACAAGGAGAACCTCATGAGCGCCAACCGCATCGAACCGAAGCAGCTCGCCGCGGCCGCGGCCCAGGGCGTCGCGATCGCGATCGCGGCCCGCAACGCCTCGGACGAGTTCGACATCTCCCGGCCCATCGTCGCCGGCTTCTTCCCCGAGGAGCTCTTCGAAGTGACGCTGGCCCAGAGCTTCGACGGACAGTTCGCGGTGAAGAACGTCCAGCCGCTCAAGGCCCCGCGGTAGACCCGCGATGCCGCAGGACGAGGCCGACGACGGCGGCGGACTGCTCTGCCCCAGCGCGCCGGCCGATTCGGCCGGGTCGGTCCTGATCGGAGTCGTGTCGGGCACCCCGGGCGCACCGCGGGTCGTCCCGACCGCGCACGCGATGCCCGTCACCCTTGAGATCACCGAACTGGCCCGGCCCGCCTCGCCCGGCGAGGTCTTCCGCTTCGCCTCGGCCTGCCGCACGTCGGGCTGCGTCCACTTCAAGCAGTCGGCATGTCAGATCGCCTCCCGCAGCGCCGTGGTGCTGGACGAGGTGGTCGAGGAGCTGCCGAGGTGTCCGATCCGTGCCCAGTGCCGCTGGTTCCACCAGGAAGGGCCCTCGCTCTGCCGGCGCTGCCCGCAGATCGTGACGGAGCAGCACCGGCCCACGGCCGAGATGCTGCGGATCGTGAACGAGGACGATCCGCCCGCGGGCGCCGTTCCTTGAGGTCCTGGTTCTGATTCTGGACTTGGTCGTGGCCCTGGTCCTGGTCGTGGCCCCAGGAACGGCCCCAGGACCGGCGCCGACCCCGGTCCGGGACTGTCGGCGCCCTGAGCGGAACGGCGGCCTGCCGCGATGGCGGGCCGCCGCGAGCCGCCGTGGGGCGCCGTGGGGTGGTCAGCCGTTGTCGGCCGCCGTGTCGGTGTCCGCCTGGGCCGCCGCGCTCTCGGCGGCGTCCAGCTTCTGCTGCATGTCCTGGACCTGGGCGCTGTCGGCCGCACCGCCGTCCTGCTTGCCCGCGGACGAGCCGGCGGAGGTGCCGGACTGGCCGCCCGAGGGACCGCAGCCGGTGAGGAGAGCGGCTGCGGCCAGGGCCAGCGCCGCGATCGCGGCGGCCGGGCGGCGCGTCACTTGCCGGTCCCCTCGCCGTGGGCGGCGCACCAGGTCCCGACGGCCTTGAGGTCGGCCTGACGGGCCTGGAGGTTGGTGACGAGGGCCTTGCGGGCGGTCAGCCGGTTGTTGAGGTAGGTCTCGATCTCCGCGTGGCCGGCGGCCTTGGCCTCGCCGGCCCGCTGCTGCAGGCGGGCGACCGAGCCGACCACGGTGGCGTCGCCGTTGAGGCGCTCCAGCGCCTTGGTGATCCGCGCCTCCGTCTTGGGCAGCCGCTTGCAGATGCCCTTCGCGCCGTCGTTCTTCGGCGTCGCCGCTGCGGTCGGGGCGCCCGAGGGCGTGCCGTTACCCCCTCCCGCGTGGGCCGGCGCCGCGGTGAGCAGCGAGCCGGCGAGGGCAAGGGCTCCGAGGGCGGCGGCCCTGCGGCTGATGGACACGCGGTTGGCAGGCATGGAGCGTCCTTTCTCCGTTACGGGTCCCGGCACCGGCCGGACGCGCGTGGAGCGGCCGGCACCGGGAGGGTGGCCAGGAGCGTAGGACGGCTTCTTGTGGATTCCCTGTGGAACCGCCCGCAGGGGTGGCGGCCGGGGGCTGACGGCCGGGGAGACGGCAGCGGTGGGACGGCCGGGCGGCTCAGTGGTGCAGGCCCGAGATCCAGTCGCGGCCGGCCGGGAGCTCGACGGTCGGGGCGTCCGGTCGGGGCGAGGGCAGCCTGATCTCCATCCGGCAACCGTCACCGCCGGGCGGGGTCGTGATCCGTATCGTCCCGCGGTGCAACGCGACCTGCTGCGCGACCAGGGTGAGCCCGAGGCCCGAGCCGGGGCTGTCCCGGCGGCGGTGGAACCGGTGGAACACCGACTCCCGCTCGGCCGCCCCGATCCCGGGGCCGCGGTCGTCGACGGTGAGCAGCACGGCCCCGTCCTCGGCCGCGAGCCGCAGCGTGGCCTGCGCCGGTTCCCGCCCGGTGCGGCCGTGCACCGCCGCGTTGTCGAGCAGGTTGGCGAGCATGATCCTCAGTCCGGGCTCCCAGCCGAACACCCGCGTCTCGTCCGGGACGTCCGCCGTGAACGCGGCCTGCGGGTGACGGCGCGCGGCCTCGCGGACCGCCGCGTCGGCGGCCTCGGCGAGGTCCACCGACCGGAACGCGTCCAGCTGGACCAGGTCGCCCCGCGCCAGGGTGCTCAGCGCGGTGAGCAGGTCGAGCAGCCGGGCATGGTCGTCCCGCAACTCGGCGACGACCTCGGCCCGTTCAGCTGCGGGAAGGTCCGGGTGGGCGGCCAGCACGTCGAGATTGGTGCGCAGGCTCATCAGCGGGGTCCGCAGTTCGTGCGAGGCCGTGGACGAGAACGCGCGGGCCGTGTCGAGGGCCTGGGCGGTGCGCCGGGCCTGCTCGTCGTAGCGGGCGAGGAGGAGCGCGAGCGCGGCGGACAGCTCGTCGACCTCGGCCGTCCCGGTCCGCTCCGCCACGAAACCGTGCCCGGCCGGGCCACCGGGAGCGGCCGGACCGCCCGCGCCGTCCGGATCGCGCGTGCCGTCGCCCGGGCCACCGGGAGCAGCCGGTGCCGCGGGGTCGAGCGTGGCCGCGCGGCGGCTGAGCCGGCGCAACGGGACGGTCGCCCGCTCGGCGACCACGAACCCGATCAGCGCGGAGACCGGCGCGGAGATCAGCACCACCAGCAGTACCCGCCGACGGACGGCGGCCGTCTGGCTGTCCTCCTGCCCCGCCGGCGCCACCACCCACAGCGTGCCGGTGGCGCCGCCCGCCCCGGCGGCGACCCTGACGGTCAGCACCCGCCAGGCCCGGCCCTGGTCGTGCACGGTCGCCGGACCGCCCGGGAGGGTGGGGAACGCCAGCGGGTCGGCGGGTTGCGGGCCCACGGACAGCAGCACCGAGCCGTCCTCGCCGGCCACCCGCAGGCCCGAGTCCAGGGCCGCGTCCAGCACCTTCCGCTGCTGGGTCTGCTCGGCCTTCGGGCGGCCCTTGCTGTCGGCGGCGAGCAGGGCGCGGACGCCGGGGAGGACGGCGGCCGCCCGGTCGTTGATCCGAGTGTCCTGCTGGTGCCGCAGGTCCCGGCCGACCAGTGGCAGGAGCAGCAGCCCGGCCAGCACCACCAGGAGCGGGACCACGGCGCCCGCCCACAGCGCGATCCGGGTGGAGAGCCTCATGCCGGCACCGGCCCGTTGCCGCCGGGCACCCGCAGGACGAAGCCGACGCCCCGCACGGTGTGGAGCAGCCTGGGCCGCCCGCCCGCTTCGAGCTTGCGCCGCAGGTAGCTGACGAAGGTGTCGACGGCGTCGCTGCGGACGTCGAAGTCGTAGCCCCAGACCCGCTCCAGCAGCACCTCCCGGGAGAGCACCAGGCCGGCGTTGCGCGCGAGCTGGGTGAGCAGTTCGAACTCCCGTCGGGTGAGCCGGAGTTCCTCGCCGTCGAGGCTGGCCCGCCGGGTCGCCGGATCGATCGTCAGCGGGCCGGCCGTCACCCGGTCGTCCGGCTGCGGGGGGCGGCGGCGCAGCAGCGCGCGCAGCCGCAGCACCAGTTCCTCCAGCGCGAACGGCTTCACCAGGTAGTCGTCGGCCCCCGCCTGCAGCCCGGCGACCCGGTCGGCGGGCTCGTCCAGGGCCGAGAGCATCAGCACGGGAATGTCGTCGCCGCGCGCCCGCAGGGTGCGGCAGAGCTCGGCGCCGCTGATGCCGGGCATCGACACGTCGAGCACCAGGACGTCCGGCGCGGCGGTGGGCAGCCCGGCGAGCGCGGCCTCGCCGTCCTCGGCCAGGGTCACCGAGAAGCCGCTCAGCCGCAGGCCGCGCTCCAGGGTGCGCCGGATCGCCGCGTCGTCGTCCACCACCAGCACCCGGCCGCCGGGGCCGCCCACGGCCCCGGACCCGTTCCCGTTCATCGGCGCCTCCTCGTTTCCGGGCTGCCGACCCTCTCACACGCGTGCCACGGGCCGGTGCCGGGGGTGGGCGGCCTTCGCGGGTGGCCGGGCGCGAACCGGGCGGGAACCGGGCGCGAACCGGGCAGGGTGAACGCACAGGGCCTGGGCAGGGAGCCGGGCAGGGGGGCCGGGCAGGGAGCCGGTCCCCTCCCCGGGCCCAGGGGTCACCCCAGCCGTGCGTCGAACTCCAGCGACTCGACGAGCTCGCCGACCCGCCGCTCCGGCAGCCCCCTGGCGACGAACCACGCGCCGACGTTGCGCACGTCCCGCTCCAGGAACGAGCGACCGCGCGGGTTGGCGACCACGTCCACGATCTGCGGAACGTCGATGATCACCAGGCGCCCCTCGTGGACCAGGATGTTGTACGCCGACAAGTCCCCGTGCGCGTAGCCGTCGACGGCGAGCAGCGACAGGCTGCGGCCGAGCTGCTCCCACAGGTCGTCGACGTCCGCCTCCTCCGCGCGCAGCTGGGCGAGCCTCGGTGCGGCCCTGCCGCTCTCGTCGCCGACGAACTCCATGAGGATCTCCGTGCCCGTGATCTGCACCGGGTACGGGACGGCCACGCCGGCCGACCAGAGCCGGCACAGCGCCGTGAACTCGGCCGCGGCCCACTGCCCGGCGATGGCCTCCTTGCCGAAAGCCGTGCGCTTGGCCATCGCCCGGGTGACCCGGCTCTCCTTGTGCTGACGGCCCTCCAGGTACCCGGAGTCGCGGTGGAACATCCGGTGCTGGGCGTCGCGGTAGCGCTTGGCCGCCATCAGCGTGCGCCGGTCGGTGCCCGGCACGCCGCGCTCCAGCAGGAAGACGTCGGCCTCCTTGCCGGTCTTGACCATCCCGAGTTCGGTGTCGACGGCGGCGAGCTCCGTCACCACCCACGCGGGGCGCGGCTCGGGCCCCTTCTCGGTGGGCGTGGACTGGTCCCAGGTGGACCAGCGGTCGCCTTCGGCGGGGCCGTCGGCCACCGGTGCGGAGGCCGACCTCGCCGTGGGCGCCGCAGCAGGTGCCGACCCCGGGAACGCGGAGTCGCCGGATCCGAAGGCCGAGTCGGTCCCGAAGGCGTCGGAACGCTCGAAGGCCTCGAAGGTCTCGAAGGACTGGAAGGGCTCGAAGGGCTCGAAGGCCCCGGCGTGGGCGGGCGCGGGCTCGTAGTCGTCGAACCGCTCGGACCGGCGGCCGCGCCGGGGTGCGCCCTTGGGGCGGATACGGGAGAAGGAATCGCTGTCGGAAAAGCGCTCGCGCACTGCGGTGGCTCCTGAGGAACGGCCCACCGGTGCGCCGGATGCGACGCGTCGTCAGCCGGTGGGCGAATGACGGAAGAGAGAGGCGTATGGCGCGCACACGAAAGCGCGCCGCGAGATCGCGGCAACCACCGGTACACACCTCCTCTACGGCTCTACGTCAGTCCTCACGCGGCAAAAAGGAACCACGGCCACGGCATCAGCGCAGCGGAACGGCCACAGCCTAGCTCCTCCCAAGATCGGCGCAACCGAATTTCCCGCCGCCGCCCCCGCCCCCGTGACGGGCACGGAAGGCCCGCCCGCTGCGGGGCCTTCCGTGCCACGGCCGGGCCTCGTCAGTCGAGGCAGAACTCGTTGCCCTCGGGGTCGGTCATCACGATGTGGCCGGCGCCCAGCGGAGGAGCGGGCTCCTCGCGGTGCAGCCGCTTCGCCCCCAGCGCCACGAGGCGGTCGCACTCCGCCTCCAGCGCCGCCATCCGTTCCTCGCCCTGCAACCCGGGCGCCGCCCGGACGTCCAGGTGGACCCGGTTCTTGGCGACCTTGTCCTCCGGCACCTGCTGGAAGAAGACCCGCGGGCCGTGCCCGTCCGGGTCCTCGATCGCCGACCTCGTGTTGCGCTGCTCCTTCGGCACGCCGATCCGCGCGAGGAACTCGTCCCACGCGGCCAACGGGTCGGCGCCCTCCGGCAGGTCGACCCCGGGCGGGCCTGGGTGCACATAGCCCAGGGCGTCGCGCCAGAAGGACGACAGCGCCCGCGGGTCGTGGGCGTCGAAGGTGACCTGGATGTGGCGGCTCATCAGTCTGCTCCGTTCGTGGCGGAATTCGGGCGGAACCGCAGGCCGCGCGGGAGGCGGACCTCGGACGGCGAAGTGCCGCCAGGGTATCGCCGCCCTCTGACAAACCCCCGGCGGCGGCACGTCCCCGGGTACGGATCACCCGGGGTGGCGGATCTCGACGGCGTCGACCACCCCGCCGTTCGCGCGCACACCGGGCCCGGCGGGCCGTGCGGTCGCGTCGGCCCGGCCCGGCCGAGGCTGGACCGCGAAGGCGCGTTCTGCCCAGGCAAGTTGGCGGCTTCGTGGCTCTCCGGCAGCCGGGCGGCCACCGGCCCGCCCCGGTCGCGCCCGCCCCGCCCTCCCGGGGATCGGCGGTTGATGTTCAGGGGTTCCGGTCGGCCGCGGCGCCAGCGGCCCAGGCGAGCCCGATCACCACGGCGAGCGCCACGAGCACCAGGCCGAGCCCGATCGAGGTCCAGCCGCCGCTGGTCAGGCTGTCCAACTGCTCCTGGTAGGTGGTGTCGTGGGGTTCGGGCATGCCCTCGGTGACCGGCCCGGTGTTCCTGGCGTGGCAGATGTCGCCCGGCGCCATCGGCCGGCCGTAGCAGGTGGGCACCTCGGTCTGCAGTTTGCCGGCGCCGGAGAGGACCAGGCCGACGCCGCCGGCGAGCACCAGAAGCAGGATCACCACCGCCATGACCGTTGCGGCCCCCTCCTGGCACGGCCGCCGGGCCGGCGGCACCCCCGAGGCCTTCGACGCGTGGCGCACACCTGCCGGTTCCACCGCGCCCTGCGTCGTCGGCCGGGTCAACGGCCGGGCCGCGCACGCCCGGACCTTCGCCGGACGGCACGCCGGACCCGCGTCGCGCACTGCCGCCGGCCCGCCGGGTAGGCGATGATGATGACCGGATCGCCCGTCGGACCGGGCGCGGCTGCCCGTTGTCCCCGATCGTGCCTTCACCGGTTTCTGCCATCCCTCCAGGAAGCGAGACGTGACATGTCGGACCTGTTGAAGCGGCACCGGGCGGTCATGCCGAACTGGGTCGCCCTCTACTACGACGAGCCCCTCGAGATCGTCAGCGGCAAGGGCTGCCGCGTGCAGGACGCCCAGGGGAACAGCTACCTGGACTTCTTCGCCGGAATCCTCACCAACATGCTCGGATACGACGTTCCCGAGGTTCAGGAGGCGGTGAACCGGCAGCTCAGGTCGGGGGTCGTGCACACGTCGACGCTCTACCTGATCCGTTCCCAGGTGGAACTGGCCGAGAAGATCGCCGCCCTCTCCGGGATCGACAACCCGAAGGTGTTCTTCACCAACTCCGGCACCGAGGCGAACGAGACGGCGCTCCTGCTGGCCACCCACGCACGCGGTTCCGACCAGGTGCTGGCCATGCGCAACAGCTACCACGGCCGTTCGTACGCCGCGACGGCGGTCACCGGGAACCGGAGCTGGAAGAACTCCTCGCTCTCCCCCCTGAACGTCCACTACCTGCACGGCACCGACCGCGACCGGTTCCCGGGGATGTCCGACGAGGAGTACGCGCGGTTCTGCGTCGAGGACCTGACCAGCGTGCTCGACTCGGCCACGGCCGGCGGCGTCGCCTGCCTCATCATCGAACCGGTCCAGGGCGTCGGCGGCTTCACCGCCGTGCCCGACGGGCTGATCGGGGAGTTCAAGAAGACCCTCGACGAGCACGGCATCCTGCTGATCTCGGACGAGGTCCAGACGGGGTGGGGCCGCACCGGCGAGACCTTCTGGGGAATCCAGGCACACGGGGTGACGCCCGACGCCATGACCTTCGCCAAGGGGCTGGGCAACGGCTTCGCGATCGGCGGCGTCGTCGCGAGGGGCGAACTCCTGGACGCCCTGCCGGCCAACGGCATCTCGACCTTCGGCGGGAACCCCCTCTCGACGGCGGCGGCCCACGCCACGCTCGACTACCTGCTCAGCCACGACCTCCAGGCCCAGGCACACCGGCTCGGCACGAAGATGATCACGGAGCTCCGCAGGGCCGCCGAAGGCCTGCCCGTCGTCGGGGCCGTGCGGGGCAAGGGCCTCATGTTCGCCGTCGACCTGGTCGACCCGGCCACCGGCGAGCCCTCGCCGGCCATCGCCGGCCGTGTGATGGAGGAGACCAGGGCGCGCGGCCTGCTGATCGGGAAGGGCGGCCTCCACGGCAACACGCTGCGCATGGCCCCGCCCCTCACCCTGAGCGAGGCCGAGGCCGAGGAGGGCCTGGCCGCCCTGGTCCAGGCCCTGGAGGCGGTGGCACGGGAACGCCGCGCGGACCAGGGGTAGGGCCCGCGGCCGGGGGGTCCGCCCCCGGCCGCCCGGGCGGCTCAGCCGTGGGCCGCCCGGCCGTCGGCGGCGATCGCCGTCAGGCCCTTCTCGGTCGGGCCGTAGAGCCGCCCGCCGCCCGCCCAGTAGGGCACGGGGGTCGCCGTGCCGCCGCTGGGTTGGAAGTCGAAGGTCCAGCGCGGTGCGCCGGTGGCCGGGTCCAGTGCCCAGACCTTCCCGTGGACCCAGATGTAGAGGGTCCCGTCCGCGCAGTGCGCCGCCATGTCCTGGAGCGCGCCCGCCGGCAGGGAGCCCGACCAGCGGACGGCACCGGTCCTGGCGTCGAAGGCCTGGACCACCGTGCGGGCCTTCGCGTAGTGCGCCCCCACGGCGTAGACGGTGGCGCCGTCGGGGCTCGCCACCGCCCCCTTGAAGGCCCACTCCCCCGCGGACTGCCAGGCCACCTTCCCGTTCGCCGGGTCGACCGCGTAGAGCCGGTCACCCAGGTAGAGGAAGTAGCCGCCGGCCGAGCTGTGCTGACCGTCCGCGAAGAAGGGCAGGCTGGCGATGAGGGCCCCGCTGCCGGGAGCCAACTGCTCCCAGACGCTCTTGCCGGCGTCGCCGGCGTCGAGGCCCTCCAGCTTCCCCGTCTTCTTGTACGTGTTGAGGTCGATGCCGTACGTCTCCCACAGCAGGCGGGTCCCGGAGGAGGGGATGGAGAGCCTGGTGTTCTCCGTCACCCCCTTCGGGCGCACGAGCTGCCACCGGAGCTGACGCGTCGCCGGATCCACCGCCCACACGAAGCTCCCGCTGTAGGCGACCGGGGCCTTCGGGTCGGGGAGGGGGAAGGTGCCGAAAGCCTCGCCGTGGACGTAGACGAGGTTGTCGAGGAGTCCCACCACCGAGGCGGAGCGGGAGATCCGCAGGTCCGGCCGGTTGAAGGTCCAGGCGACGGTTCCGGTCACGAGGTCGACGGCCTTGAAGACGTACGTCAGGTCGGTCGGGCTGCCGTACCCCATCACGTAGGCCATGCCCCCGGCGGCCGCCACCGGGCAGTCGCCGATGCCGACCCCGGCCGGTGCGGAGTAGTTGGCCAGCGGTCCCCACCGGGGCTTCCCCGCGCGGTCGAACGCCCAGACCCCCTTCATCCCGGCGGCGACGACGGTGTCGCCGTCCCCGGTCACCGCGATCAGCGACTCGTCCACCGGCGTCGTCCAGAGCGGGGTCGCCAGGACGTCCGTATCCAGCGAGCGCGTGTAGTCGGTCGGGTCCGCCGCCGGGGTCGGGGGCGGGCTGCCGGATCCCGTCCCGGGCCCGTTGGCGGCCGGTGACTTCTCGCGGTCGCCCCTACGGCTGAGGAAGAGGGCGGTGCCGCTGCCGGCCGCGGCCACCGCCCCGCCGGCCAGGCCGAGCAGCAGCTTGCGGCGGCCGGGCCGGGGCGGCGGTGCGGGCGTGCCCCGGCCGAGCAGCAGCGTCTGCTGCCCCGTCGGCACTTCGGACGGGGGCTCCGGACGGTGCGGCCCATCCGGCCCCGGGGGCATGGCCGGCGGGGGTGGCGTGGCCAACGGAGGTAGCAGGGGCGCGGCGGCCGGCGGCGGGGCCATCACCGCCGCCGCCTCCTCGATCGCCGCGACCAGCGCCGGGTGCAGCCAGGTCCCCGGCACCAGCGGCCCCACCCCCTGGGACGCGGCGAGCTGTTGCGGCGTCGGCCGCTCACCGGGGGCCTTGGCCAGACAGGCCGCGACCAGCAGCCGCGCCCCGCCCGGCACCGCGGCGAGATCCGGTTCCTCGCTCACCACCTTGCGCAGGATCTCCAGCGGATGCCCGCCGTCGAACGGGCCGGTCCCGCCGGTGGCGGCGAAGGCCAGGGTCGAGCCGAGCGAGAACACGTCGCTCGCCGCGCCGGCCCGCTCCCCCATCGCCTGCTCCGGCGACATGAAGGCGGGTGTGCCGAAGATCGCGCCCTCGGCGGTCAGCGCGGTGCCGTCCGCCGCCCGCGCGATGCCGAAGTCGATGACGTGCGGCCCGTCCAGCGCCAGCAGCACGTTGCTCGGCTTGAGGTCCCGGTGGGTCAGCCCGGCGGCGTGGATGTTCCTCAGCTCCTCGGCGATCCCGGCGGCGAGGATGCGCAGCACGTGCTCGGGGAACGCGCCGACCAGCCGGACCGCCTCGTCCAGCGCGACCCCCGGTACGAAGGCGGTCGCCATCCAGGGCATGGGCGCGTCGGGGTCGGCGTCCACGACCGGGGCGGTGAACGCCGAGGAGGCCGCCCTGGCCGCCGACACCTCGGCCCGGAACCGGGCGCGGAACAACTGGTCGCCGGCCAGTTCGGCCCGGACCAGCTTCACCGCGACGGTCCGCCCGCCGGCCGACCGGCCGAGGTAGACCACCCCCATGCCCCCGGCACCCAGCCGGCCGAGCAGGGCGTACGAACCGATCCTGGTGGGATCGGTGGATTCCAGCGGGCGCATGCTCAGGACCCCTTCGCGGGCAGGGAGGTGATCGTCTGGGTGCTCGTGTCGGAGACGCAGAGCCGTCCGGCGCCGGCCGTCCAGGCCAGCTTCGTCGTGTCCTTGCCCTTCAGTCCGGAGTACTTCCAGCGGGCCTTGCCGGTCGCCGGGTCGAGGGCCCAGAGCACGGCGTCCGCGCCCATCCGGTAGAGGTTGCCGTCGGCGCAGAGGATGCGGGAGCCGATGGCGGCGCTCTCCTGGGAGTCGAGCGGGAGCGGGGCCCGCCAGCCGGCGCGGCCGTTCGACGGGTCCAGCGTGCCCACCGAGTATCCGCCGTCCGTGTCGCTCCTGAGGACGTACAGAACGCTGCCGTCCTCGCTGGTGGGAAAGCCGTCACCGCGATGGGCGGCCCCGACGACGCCGCTCGCCGTCCACGCCGGACTGCCGGTGTCCGGGTCCAGGGCGGTCAGCGTGCCGTCCTTGTCAGGAGCGAGGGCGTACTTCCCGACGGTTCCGAGGCCCAACGCCGCGAGCCTGCGCTCCCAGGCGACCTCGCCCTTCGCGTCCAGGGCCTTCAGCTGGTCGAGGTTGGAGACCACGACCCGGCCGCCCGGCAGCAGCGCCGTATGGACCAGCGTCGTGTCCTCGCCATGGAACCAGAGGCTCCGGCGGGCGGCGAGGTCCACCGCCCAGATGTGGGTGCCTCCGGGGACCAGCCCCCGGTCCTTGCCGTCGCCGACGCCGAGCAGGTAGGCCTTGCCGTCCCGGATGCCGGCGAAGGAGACCGCGCCCAGCGCGTTCTTCTGGTTCTGCGCCACCCTCCAGTCGAGCCTCCCGTCGGCGAGGGAGAAGCTCAGGAGTTCGGGCGCCGACGACGTCCCCCCGGAGACGTAGAGCCGGCCGCCGTCCAGCCCGGCGACGGGCCGCGGGGTGTTCGGGTCGATCGCGAAGACACCACCCACGGCGGTGCCGTCCACCGTCCACCTGTTCCGGCCGGCGTCGTCCATACCCCAGATCTTCTGGATGGCGACGCAGACCACCACACCGTCCGCGGAGAGCACCTGCGGGCAGGGGTTCGCGAGGGTCACCTGCCAGCCCGGCTTCGCCTCGGGCACGTCCGCGCCGGACGGGCGCACGAGGGCGGTCGGCGTGCCGCTCGAAGCGCCCGCCGTGGCCGCGCCGGTTGTCCCACTGCCGCCGCGGTCGTCCAACAGAGCGATCGTGGTGGCGGCCCCGGCCGCCGCGAGCACACCGCCGCCGACGCCCAACAGCACGGCCCGGCGGCTCGGGCGGCGGCCGGGTGCCGCGTCCCGGGTCGGCCGGTCAGCGGGGTATGGCGGTAATGGTGGCGGGTTCCCCTGCGGGACCTCCGCCGGACCGGCGGGAGGGTCCGGCACGGGCTCGGGCAGCGCGGTCAGCACGCCCCGGACGACGAGCACGTCCTCGACGACGGCCGGCGGGAGCCAGCCGGCCGCCGGATCCGGGCGGCCGATCCGCTCCACCAGCTCGACGAGCTGACGCGGCGAGGGGCGGTGCTGCGGGTTCTTGGCCAGGCAGCCGGCGACCAGGTGCCGGATGCCGTCCGGCAGCCCGCTCAGGTCCGGTTCGGTGTTCACCACGCGGAACAGCACCGCCGCCCCGGCGCCCTCGCCGAACAGCCGGCTGCCGAGTGCCGCGTAGGCGACCGTCGAGCCGAGCGAGAACACGTCGCTCGCCGGGGTCAGCGGCTCCCCCAACGCCTGTTCCGGCGACATGTACGGCGCCGAGCCGATGACCGCGCCCGTCGTGGTCAGCCCGGTGCCGTCGGCCGCCCGCGAGATGCCGAAGTCGATGACGTGCGGCCCGTCCAGCGCCAGCAGCACGTTGCCCGGTTTGAGGTCGCGATGGATCAGCCCGGCGCGGTGCACCTCCGCCAGCGCCTCCGCCAGCCCGGCCGCCAGCGTCCGCACGGTCTCCTCGGGCAGCGGGCCGTGCCGGGCCACCGCCTGCTGGAGCGGGACGCCGGCCACGAACGCGGTCGCCATCCAGGGCGTCGCGGCCTCGGTGTCGGCGTCCACCAGCGGCGCGGTGAACGCCCCGGAGACCCGGCGCGCCGCCGCGACCTCCTGCCGGAAACGCGAGCGGAAGGACCCGTCCTCGGCCAGCTCCGGCCGCACCACCTTGACCGCGACGGCCCGCCCGCCCGCCGACCGCCCCAGGTACACCGCACCCATGCCGCCGGCCCCGAGACGCCCCATGAGCGCGTACGGGCCGACGTGCCGCGGGTCCGCGGCCACGAGTTGCTCCAACGCCTCCCCCTCCCGTGAGCCTCACAGGCTAGGGGGTACGCGGCGTACCTGACAGGCAGTCATCCGGTTTCCCCCAAGACCCCCCTGTTCCCGTGAAACACCCCGGGGTCGCTTCGGGGCCTCCGCGGTGTCACCGGGGGGCCTCCGCGAGGTCGCCCCGGAGTCTCAGCGACCCGCCGCCGGTGCGCGCGGGCCCTCCCGCGGAACGGCGGCTCCGGCCCCGTCCCGGCCCCTCCGCACAGGGCGCGAGCCGCACGCCGTCCCGTTCCGCCGTTCCAGGCGCGAACGTTCGTGCAGGTCAGAGGCCACGAAACGTTCCAGCGTCCCGGATCGGCGGCCGGGCCTGGAAGACGGGACGGTCCCCGGGGCACGGTGGTGCCCAGCGAGACCACAGCATGCGTCACACCGCACCAGAGACAACGGGGGAACTCCCATGGCCACCTTCCGCAGCCGCACCACCGCCCTGGCAGCCCTGAGCGCCGCCGCACTCGTCCTGACCCTCACCGCCTGCGACGGCAACGGGGGCGGGGACGGCGGCAAGGGCGGAGGCGGTGCCGCGGGCTCTGCCGACACCCGGGCCGCCGCACCGGCCTCCACCCAGGCGCAGCCGGCGCCGGGCGCCAAGGCCACCCAGGGAACGGGTGCCGCACAGGGCGCGAACGCCTCGCAGGGCGCCAAGGCGGGAGCGGGCGCCGGTGGCGCGCAGACCGCCGGCGGCGCGTCGGCCCCGGCGGCAGCGGCCGGCACGCCCCTGTGCGCCGTCAAGGACCTGGCCATCAGCGCCGTCTTCCAGGACGGGCCGCCCTACACCCACATCGTCCTGACGGCGAAGAACA
Organism: Kitasatospora sp. NPDC056181; assembly: GCF_042266225.1. Taxonomy (NCBI): domain Bacteria; kingdom Bacillati; phylum Actinomycetota; class Actinomycetes; order Kitasatosporales; family Streptomycetaceae; genus Kitasatospora; species Kitasatospora sp. NPDC056181. The sequence goes on along the minus strand of NZ_JBHJUK010000083.1, from coordinate 13,477 downwards.
CCACCGGCCACGACTGCCGGCTCAGCGACCACCCGCAGATCCGGTTCCTCGAGAGCCACCGCGAGGACGTCCCCGCGATCGCCAAGAGCAGGCCCGCCGCCCCCGTCGTCCTCACCCCCGGCGCTCCCGCGTACGCACTCGTCAGGCTCTCCGACGGGAAGGCCCACGAGGACAACGAGCCCGTGACCGCGTTCTCCGTCAGCCTCGCCGGGGTCGGCGGCCAGGCCACCGTCAAGGCGCCGGGCAGCGGAGGCATGGCCGTGGACCCTGCCGTCTGGGCCACCGGCTACTGGACGCCCGAGCTGCGCAACGGCGCCGACGAGTTCTGACCGGGCCCACGGAGGCCCCGGGCCGGCTCAGAAGCCCGTCGTGTCGAGTTCGAGCGCCAGCGGGGGCGGCAGTTGCAGCGGGGTGCCGAACGGATGCGGCCCTTCCACCCGGGTGTAGCCGAGCTGGCCCGGCTGCGAGAGCAGCGTGCACGTGCGTTCCTGACGGTCCACCAGCAGGTACACCGGGGCGCCGAACTGCGAGTATCGGCGCCGCTTGGCCGTCCGGTCCGTGTCGCCGTTGGACGGGGACGTCACCTCGACGACCAGGACGGTCTGGTCCGGCAGCAGCGCCCCTTCGGTCTTGGCCAGCTCGGCGGGCACCACGGCCAGGTCCGGCACGTAGAAGTTCTCCGTGCCGGGCAGGTCGAGGTTCCCCGAGCCGGCGCGGAGACCGAGCTCCCGCATCCGGGGCCCGATCTGCTCGCGGATCAGGTCGACGGCGGTCTCATGGGCCCAGGAAGGCGACACGGGGGTGATGACTCCCTCGACGATCTCGACGCGGTCACCCGCGATGTGCTGAATCGCGTACTTCAGGGCCTGCTCCGGATTCGGCACCCTGCTGTAGTCACCCGGGCCGGCATGCGCTGTGCTCACGTGCTGCTCTCCTGTCCGGATTTCAAGCCTCGGACGGACCGGTGACAGGTGTTCCGAGGCGACCATCGGCGCCTCGTAACGTTACTAGGGCCGCCCCGCTACTGGCGCCCCGCGGACGTTCGTGGAGGGGTGTTGGGTCGGGCCGCATATTCGTCGGTGAGGACGGTGCAGCTGCAGTAGTCGCCTGTGCACGGGGTGCCGGTCTCGGCGCCGTAGGGGCCGAGACCGGCCATGAGGCGGAGCACCTCCGCACGCTCCGGCGCACCGAGGACGGGGGGCGTCCCCGAGGACGGCAACTGCTGCCAGACGGCCGGATCATCGACCACGTCACCGATGACCTGCGCGTCGATGAACAAGGTGTAGAGGGGATGCTCGGGAAAGTCGTTGAGCCGCAGGACCCACCAGCGTCCTTCGACCCGGGCCGCGTAGCAGAAGACACCTGTGCCGGTGTCGTGCCACGTGGCATCCGGGGGCATCGCGGGGAGAGGTCGGTAGTTCGGCACGGGCCCATCCTGTCGGGTGTGGCGCCGGACCGCCATGGTCGTCGGCTGTGTGCTCCGGCCAGGCGGTGGGGACGGCGGTGGCGGTGGGGACGGTAAGGCGGTGGGGACGGCGGTGGCGGTGGTGCTCGTTCGGCTTCTGGCAGCGGGTCCGGCGCGCGGCCGTGGCTACGCCCTCGGCGACGACTACCGCCACCCCTACGGCTGCGGCTACGCCGGCTCGACGCTGAGCTGGGCGCCCAGTTCGCGGAAGCCGAGGGCGAGTGCCGCCCGGCGGGAGGCCGGTACGCGGGCGCGCCATTGCGGCAGCAGGCCGGCCGCGAGGGCGTCGGCCGTCGTCGCGGAGCCCGTCGCGCGGGCCAGTCCCCGCCCGCGGTGCCGTGGCGCCGTGAGCACGCTGATGTGGGCGGTGCCGCGCGGCCAGGTCCGGTATCCGGCGGCGGCGATCACCTCATCTCCCTCCCGGACGACGAAGGCCGGTGAGGTGATCTCGTCCAGGCCGGCCTCCCCCGCCTCCTCGTCCCCCGCCAGCTTCTCCAGGCTCCGCAGCTCCGGGTGCTCGCCCGGCAGTTGTGCCACCGCCGGTGCACCGGGCGGGACGGGACGGAAGCCGTCCGGAGCCGCGTACGCCAGTGCGGCGGGCCCAAGCAGCCGGGCCACCGGCAGCACCTCGCGCACCGCGTCGGCGTCGGTGACCGCCCCGACCGGCAGCTTCGCCAGCGCGTCACGAACGATCCGGGCAGTGTCCTCCCCCGGCGCGGTCACGATCGCCGCGTCACCCAGGACCACGATGCCGACCCAGCCGGCCGGGCAGAGCCGGGACCGCGGCGAGACGGCGACGCTCACGCCCCCCGTCGGCGCGAACGACACCGGCGCCGAGGCCAGTTCCTCCCACAGCCCGCGGGCCCTGACCATCAAGGGATCTGTTGCCATGAACCAGATCCTGCCTGCCCGCCCGCCCGGTGACCAGGGCGGCTGGGGCACACCCAAAATCGATTGCGCGGGCGTCCCCGCAGCTGTAGACCATGTGACATGCTACTGGCTTCCAAGATCGCCCTCCGGGCCCGGCACGACAGCGACGTCCCCGTCCTCCAGGCGGAACTGTACGACGACGTCGCCACCCGCTCCCGGGCCGACTCCCGCCCCTGGCGGCCCATTTCGCCGGGATCCGCCGAATCCCCCTACGCCGTGGCCGCGCCCTCCGACGAAGCGGCCTGCTTCTCGGTCGTCGAGCTCCCGTCGGGCGAGCTCGCCGGTGAGGCGCTGCTGTGGGGCATCGACACCCACAACCGCACCGCCCACCTCGGCATCGCGCTGCGCCCCGCCTTCCGTGGCCGCGGCCTGGCGCGCGAGGTGGTCGGCACCCTCTGCCACTACGGGTTCACCGTGCGCGGACTGCACCGGCTCCAGGTGGACACCCTCGCGGACAACGCCCCGATGATCGCCGCCGCGACCGGCGCGGGCTTCGTCCTCGAAGGCACCCTGCGGCGCTCCGCCTGGACGTACGGGGCCCACAGCGACGAGGTCGTCCTCGGCCTGCTCGCCGAGGAGTGGACCCCGGGGCACTGAGGTCCGCCCGGCGAGCGACCACGCGCGACATGCCCGGACAAGGGGCCGGGCGTACCCGTGCAGACGGCTCGGCGTGCCCGCGCAGGACGTGGGCGCAGGACGTGCGCATGGACGTGCACATGGGCGCGCGCATGGACGTGCGCGTGGGCGTCCGGAGCCGGTTCGCACCGCCTCCGCGGGGTCCGCGCCCCCCGGGCCGACCGGGCGGGTGGTGCGGGCGATTGTGGGGGTCTACCGCATCCGCCGCCTGATCGACGGGCCGATTCTGCAGCTTCGGACAAACCCGCCCGTCGCCCGCACGGAGTACGATCACGCGTTGTCGGCATCATCTTCCTAAGGAGACTTCTCGTGGCTCAGGTCGCACTCAAGGGCAACCCGGTCCAGGTCAACGGCACCCTGCCCGCCCCGGGCAGCCAGGCTCCGGCGTTCACCCTGGTCGGCGGCGATCTGGCGGACACGTCGCTGAAGACGTTCGCCGGCAAGCGCAAGGTCCTCAACATCTTCCCGAGCGTCGACACCCCCACCTGCGCGACCTCGGTGCGCACGTTCAACGCGGCCGCCGCGGAGCTCGCGAACACCGTGGTGCTCTGCATCTCCGCCGACCTGCCGTTCGCGCAGGCCCGCTTCTGCGGTGCCGAGGGCCTGGACAACGTGAAGAGCCTGTCCACCCTGCGCGGCCGCGAGTTCCACGCCGACTACGGTGTGGCGATCGCGGACGGCGCGCTGGCCGGCCTGACCGCCCGCGCCGTCGTCGTGCTGGACGAGAACGACACCGTCCTGCACGCCGAGCTCGTCAACGAGATCTCGCAGGAGCCGAACTACGAGGCCGCCCTGGCCGCCCTGAAGTAAGCGCGTCGCCGGCGGCGGGGTGCTGGTCAACAGGGGCCGGACGGCCCCGACCGGCACCCCGCCGCCGTTGCCACTGCCGTAGCACCCATCTCCGTTACACCCCACCGCCGTTACGCCCTGCCGTCCTTGCACCGGGGCCGAGCGGGTACACCGCAGCGTGCGTCCGGATCAGGCCCCTTGCTTCGCGGACCCGCCCTCGGCCTCACGGAACTGGCGGGCGAGGCCGGCCAGCTCGGTGGTGGCCCGGTGGAAGGCGGCGCGGGCCCCGGGGGTGGTCATCCGGTCGGGATAGCCGCCCGTGAAGCCGCCCAGGGTCTCCAACAGGGCTGCGGCCGCCGCCAGGAGGGCCGGCTCGTCGGCCAGGACGACCCGCCCGCTGCGGCCCCGTCCCGGGGCGACCACGGTGTCGCGCAACGCCTTCTCGACCTCGCGCACCGCATCGGTGACCGCCTTCAGTTCCGCGTCCATCCCGGCTCCCGTTCGTGGATCGACCTGTCACGTCCCGGCGATTGTTCCCAGCCGCCGTGCGGATCCATGCGCGCGCGGAACCGGTTCTTCCCGAGCTGCGCTGCGCGGCCTCGGCGCCCTCCGCGCAGGAGCGTGAGCGGAGTTGATCGATTGACTCCCCGCATGGTCATCTTCGTCCAGCCTTCCCCGGTCCGTGAGCGTCCGACCCGGCTAGACTCGGGACATGCTCAAAGCCGACCGCGCCGCCCGCATCCTCTCGCACGTCACCGAAGCGGGGAGCGCCGACGTCCACGCGCTCGCCGAACTGCTGGACGTCTCCACCGCGACAGTGCGCCGCGATCTTCAGGAGCTCCACGAACAGGGGCTGCTGCACCGCACCCGCGGCGGTGCGGTGACCGGGTCGGTCAACCTCGAACTGCCGCTGCGCCACCGGAGCGAGAAGCAGCGGGAGGAGAAGCGCCGGATCGCCCACGCCGCGGCCGAACTCGTGCCGGACGGTGCGGTGGTGGGCCTCAGCGGCGGCACGACCACCAGTGAGCTCGCCCGGGTGCTCGCGGAGCGCAGCGGTCTCACCGTCGTGACCAATGCGGTGAACATCGCCGCGGACCTCATCGTCCGCCCCGAGGTGCGGCTGGTGGTGATCGGCGGGATCGCCCGCACGGCCAGCTACGAGCTGGTGGGCCCGGCCGCCGACCGGATGCTCTCGCAGTACCACCTGGACATCGCCTTCATCGGGGTGGACGGCCTGACGGCGGAGGAGGGCTGCACGACGCACGACGAGATGGAGGCCCAGACCGACCGGGCGTTCCTGCGCAGCAGTGCGCGCTCGGTCGTCCTGGCCGACAGCACGAAGGCCGGGAAGGTCACCTTCGCGCGCATCTGCCCGCTCTCCGACGTCCACGACCTGGTCACGGACGACGGCCTCCCGGACGAGCAGCAGAAGGCGTTCGCCAACTGCGGGGTCACGGTCCGCCGGGCCTGAGCACGGGCCCGGGCGGCTCCCCGGGCACCGCGCTCGCCCCGAGGTCCGGCGGCTTCGGGCTTCGGGCTTCGAGCCTCGGGCGTCGGACCTCAGGACGCAGGCAGGCTACGGACTTCAGGCGTCAGGCTTCGAGCCCCAGGCTCCAGGCCTCAGGCCCCAGGCCTCAGGCCTTGACGCCGCCCGCCGTCAGGTCGGTGCGCCAGAACCGCTGCAGCATCAGGAAGGCGACGACCAGCGGAACCACGGAGACCAGCGAGCCGGTGACCACCAGGTTGTACGGGGTGTGGTCCTTGAGGCCGTTCCAGTAGTAGAGGCCGAGGTTGACCGGCCAGAGCTTCTGGTCGGAGAGGGTGACCAGGGGTAGGAAGAAGTTGTTCCAGATGGTGGTGAACTGGAACAGGAAGACGGTCACCAGCGCCGGCGAGAAGATCCGCAGGACCACCGTGAAGAAGATCCGGAACTCCCCCGCGCCGTCCATCCGGGCGGCCTCCAGGATCTCGTCCGGGACGGACGCGGCGGCGTAGATCCGGCAGAGGTAGACGCCGAACGGGCTGATCATGCTGGGCAGCAGGACCGCCCAGACGGTGTTGACCAGGTGGGCCTTGGACAGGAGCAGGTAGACCGGCAGGGCGAGCAGCGGCGCCGGGACCAGTACGGCGGCAAGGATCGTGTTGAACACCGCCTCGCGGCCCCGGAAGCGGTACTTGCTGAGCGCGTAGCCGGCCATCGCCGCGAGCAGCGTCGCGGCCGCGGCGCCGACCCCGGCGTACAGCACGGTGTTGAGCAGCCAGCGGAAGTAGAGGCCGTCGTTGGCGGTGGCCAGGTCGTGCAGGTTGCCGCCGAGGTGGAAGGTGGAGAACCAGAAGCCGTCGCTGCCGAACAGGTCGCTGCTGCTCTTGGTGGAGGCCACCAGCAGCCACCAGGCGGGCAGCAGGAAGTAGGCGGAGAGCACGAACAGGACGGCCGTGCCGAGGACGTTGGGCCGCGGCCGGCGGGCGGGGCGGGACGGGCGGGCGGTCCCGGCGGGGCGGTCCCCGGCCGGACCGGCGGTCGAGCGGCGGCGGAGGTCGACGGTGCTCATGCGGTCACCCGGTTTCCGGTGATGCGCACCGAGAGGCGCAGGAAGGTGAAGGACAGGACGCAGGTGGCGAGCGCCAGCAGGACGGCGATCGCCGCCGCCTTGCCGTAGTCGTTGTTGCCGAAGGCCGCGTTGTACGCCGCCATGTTGGGGGTGTAGTCGGCGGAGACGGTCGACGCCAGCGAGTGCAGGACCATCGGCTCGGTGAAGAGCTGGAGGGTGCCGATGATGGAGAAGATCCCGGTCAGCACCAGGGCGGGTGCCACCAGGGGGATCTTGATGTGCCAGGCGATCCGCCAGGGGCCTGCGCCGTCGAGGTCGGCGGCCTCGTAGAGGTCGCTGGGGATGGCCTGCAGGGCGGAGAGGATGACCAGCATGTTGTAGCCGGTCCACGTCCAGGTGACGATGTTGGCCATCGACCACAGGACGGTGTCCGGGGAGAGGAAGTCGACGTCGATGCCGATGTCCTTGAGGCCGGCGACGAGGGGGCTGGTGCCGGGCACGTAGAGGAACGCCCAGAGGATGGTGGCCACGACGCCGGGGATCGCGTACGGAAGGAAGTAGGCGAGCCGGAAGAACTTCCGCAGCCGGGTGCCCTTGGCGTCGATCAGCAGGGCGAGGCCGAGGGCCAGTCCGAGCATCAGGGGGACCTGGACGGCGCCGAACAGCAGGACCCGCCCGATGCCGGCGACGAACGAGCCGTCGCCCAGGGCCGCGGCGTAGTTGTCGAACCCGGAGAACACCGTCCTGGCCGGGCCGAAGCCGAGACCGGAGCGCTCGATCCGAAAGAGGCTCTGCCAGACCGCGTACCCGATGGGCAGCAGGAACAGGGCGGTGAAGAGCAGTCCGAAAGGGAGCAGGAAGCCGAGGGCCGCGCGGTTGCGGGCCGGCCCCCGTCGGGCGGTGGTGGCCTTCGGGCCGGTGTGGCCCGTCACCACCGGGGTTGCTGCGCTCATCTGGGGTTCTCTCTCGTGCTGGCGGTCGGTCGGTCCGCCGGTCGGTGCGTTGCTCGGTGCGTGGCTCGGTGCGTTGCTCGGTGCCGGGTGGGGGGGGGGCGCGCCGGCCGCGGGGCCCGCGCCGCCCCCCGTGCGGGGGCCCCCGGGGTGGGCGGCGCCCCCCAGGCCGTCAAACCCACGACCCGCGAGTTGTTTGAGGGGGCCGGGGCGGGGGGGGGGGGGGGGGGGGGGGGGGGGGGGGGGGGCGCCGGCGCGGCCCGGGCCGCCCCCCCCCCCCACGGTCCGGGTCAGCCGGTGGTGGCCGTCAGCCCCTTGGCCTTCATCGCCTCGACCGTCTTGTTCTGGACGGTGCCGAGGGCGGCGGTCAGGTCGCCGTGGGCGGCGACGGCCGCGCCGAAGGCGTCGGTGAGGTCACTGGAGGTCTGGGTCATGGTCGGGCCCCAACTCCACTTGGGGGCCTGCGCCGCGGACTGCTTGAAGACGTCGAAGATCGGCTGGTTGCCGAAGTACGCGCTGGGCTTGGCCAGGGCCGGCGCCGAGGTTCCGCTGGTGGACGCCGGGTAGATGCCGGCCTTGTCCACGAGCGTGCCGACGGCGGCGGCGTCCGTGCTCATCCAGTTGGCGAACTGCAGTGCCGCCGCGGCGTTCTTGCAGCCCTTGACGACCGCGGTGGACGAGCCGCCGTCGTTGCCGACCGACTTGGTGCCGTCCTGCCACTGCGGCATCGGGGCGACCGCCCACTTGCCGGACGCCTGCGCTGCGTTCTGTTCGAGGATGGAGGAGAACCAGACCGGGCCGGGGTAGGCGGCGAGCGTGCCGTCCTGCAGGTCCTTGTAGAGGTCGGGGCTGAAGCCCTGCTCGGACTTGACCAGGCCCTTGTTGATCAGACCCTGCCAGTACGAAGCGACCTTGGCGGTGCCCGGGTCGCTCGCGAGCGAGACCTTCCAGCCCTTGCTGTCGGTACCGAACCAGCTGCCGCCGGCCTGGGCGGACATCCCGGCGAACCACCACGGGTCGTCCGGGTTGAAGACGCTCAGGTAGCCGTTCGGGTTGGCGGAGTGCACCTTGGCGGCGTCGGCGGCGAACTCCTCCCAGGTCGCCTGCGGCTTCAGGCCGTACTGCGCGTACAGGTCGGTGCGGTAGTAGAGCGCCATCGGGCCCATGTCCACCGGGATGCCGTACACCTGGCCGCCGACCTTCACCGAGTTCCAGGCGCCCTCGCCGAAGCCCGACTGGTACTTTCCGGCCTCGCCGCTGACGTCCTGGACGGCGCCCTCCACGACGAAGCTGGGCAGCGACTCGTAGCCGACCTGGGCGAGACAGGGCGCGTTGCCGGCCTTCACGGCCGCGAAGATCTTGGCGTAGCCGCCCTTGCTGCCGGACACGATCTTCTCGAACTTGACCCGGACGTCCGTGTGCGTCGCGTTGAACTGGGCCGCCGCCTCCTCGTAGCCCGGAGCCCAGCCCCAGAAGGTGACCTCGGCGGTCCCGCCGGCCTTCGCCGCGCCGTCGCCGCCGGAGCCGCCCGATCCGCAGGCGGCGACGGCGGTGAGCAGCGGCAGCACCGCGGCGGCGGCCAGCAGGCGGGTGGGGATTCTTGTCTTGGCCATGGATCTGTTCCTTCGGATGCTGGGGGAAGCTGTTCGGGTCTGCCCGCAACTCTGCTCTCGGGTGTTTATTTCTGAGCAGTATTGTTCAGATGCGAGCATCTGCCTAGAGAGGGCGAGACACGAAGCGGTCTCGGTTTCGACACGGCCCGCGGCCCGGTGGACGGGGCCGGTGGGTGGGGGACGGAAGATGGTGGACGGGGGGACCGGGGCTGTCAGCCGAGGTCCGGGCCGGGGCGCAGCTCCACGGCCGGGTCGGCGCAGCGGTCGAGTTCGAGGACGGTGACCTCGTTCGTCCCGCTGCGCAGGACCGGCCAGGGCAGGTAGAGCGTCCGCTGCGGTCCGCGGTCCCAGTAGCGGCCGAGCAGGAAGCCGTTGACCCAGACGTAGCCCTTGGTCCAGCCGGGCAGCGCGAGGTGGCCGTCGGCCGGCTCGGCGACCTCGAAGGTGCCGCGGTGGAAGGTCGGGGCGGGCCCGCCGGGCGCCGTTCCCTCCGCCGCCCGGGCCGTCTCCCAGGGCAGCCGGTCGGGGGTTCCGTCGGCCAGCGGCATCGGGTCGGCGGTCCAGCCGTGCAGGAACTGCTGGGTGTGCAGGACGGCGGCGACGCCCTTGCGGTCGCCGGTCGCGGCGCCGTAGTTGACCCGGCCCATTGACTCGACGAGAAGCTCCAGCCGGGCCTCCCGGCCGAGCACCGCGACCTTGAGCGGTTCGTGCTCCACGTCGCGTTCCAGGGTGGCGAGGTGGACGCCGTCGACGTGGACGTGGGCCCGGTCCGCGAGCCCCTGGACCGTGAGCGGGTGGTCCGCCCGGGGGCCCGGGATGGTGCCCCGGTAGCGCACCAGGCCGTGCTGGAGGCCGAGCTCCTCGAAGGAGAGCGGCACCGCGGAGTGGACCGCCCCGGTGGAGAGGTGGTCGACGACGTCGGACAGCGGCAGCGACCGGTCGAGCTCCACCCGGCGCGGTGCGAGCAGGGGCGGGAGCTCCTCCGGCTCCGGCACGGCGCCGTCCGCGTACGCCGACAGCACCTCGCGGAACGCCCAGAACTTGGCGGTGGGGGCGCCGCGTTCGTCCAGTGGCGCGTCGTAGTCGTAGGAGGTGACGGTCGGCAGGTAGCCCTCGCCGGTGCGGGGGTCGTCGGTGTTGGCGCCGGCCCAGGTGCCGAAGTTGGTTCCGCCGTGGGCCATGTAGAGGTTGACGGAGGCCCCGGCGGCCAGGATCTCCTCCAGGGTCCCGGCGGCGTCCTCGGCGGAGCGGGTGGTGTGCGGCTTGCCCCAGTGGTCGAACCAGCCGTTCCAGAACTCCATGCACATCGGCGGGTCCTGCGGGCGGTGCCTGCGCAGCTCGGCGAAGGCCTCGCCGGCGCGGCTGCCGAAGTTGACGGTGGCCAGGTGGCCGGGGAGGGTGCCGCCGGTGAGGAAGAAGTCCTCCGGGCCGTCGGAGGTGCAGAGGGGGACGTCGATCCCGCGGGCGCGCAGGCCCTCGGCGAGGTGGGCGAGGTAGCCGCGGTCGGTGCCGTAGGAGCCGTACTCGTTCTCGATCTGGACCATCAGGACGTTGCCGCCGCGGGTGGTCTGATGCTCGGCGAGGAGCGGGATCAGCGTGTCGTACCAGCGGTCGACGTGGGCCAGGTAGCGCGGGTCGCCGGTGCGCAGGGGCAGGCTCCGGTCGGCCAGCAGCCACCAGGGCAGGCCGCCGTTCTCCCATTCGGCGCAGATGTAGGGGCTCGGGCGGACGATCGCGTGGAGTCCGGCGTCGGCGGCGGCGCGGAGGAAGGCCCCGAGGTCGGCCCGGCCGGTGAAGTCGTAGGAGCCGGGGCTCGGTTCGTGCAGGTTCCACGGGACGTACGTCTCCACGGTGTTCAGGCCCATCGCGCGGAGCATCCGCAGGTGGCCGGGCCACTGCTCGGGCAGGCTGCGGAAGTAGTGCAGGGCGCCCGAGAGGAGGCGCAGCGGGCGTCCGTCGAGTGTGAAGCCGGTCGGGGAGATCTGGAGCATGCGGCCCTCGGGGTTCGGTGGTGACGACAGGTGCGGTGGTGGCGGGAAGTGCGGTGGTTGCCGGCGGGCTCGGTGCTTGCCGACAGACGCGGCGAATGCCTAGACATGACGCGTTGAGGCTTGATTCAAGCAGCTTCGCGCAGATTGGGGAACCTAGATTGCAGATTTCTGATCGAAGGTGTTGACATTTGTGTGTTCCGGGGCCGGATACTGCAGGCCGCTGCACCCGACGCCGGGACCGGCCCCGCCGCCGGCTCCCGCCCCAGCGAAGGAGACCCCCATGTCCGCCCCACCCCGCAGAGCACTCGCCGCCGCGCTCTCCACGGCGCTCCTGGCGCTGAACGCGAGCCTGGCCGTACCGGCCTCGGCCGCACCGCCCGCCGCCCCCACCGCGCTGCCCGCCGCCGCATCCGCCGGCTACACGGTGAACGTCGGCACTCCCGTCGCCTACAAGCACCCCACCGACACCCCCGCCGTCCCCTACACCGACAAGGACGGCACCTTCTACTTCCAGCAGTCCGCCGCCCTGTACGGCGCGACCGAAGCACGGTACTGGGACTTCTTCACCGGCCGGGACTTCGACTCCGCCACCCGGTCGAGCGCGATCAGCGACGCCGTCAACCCGGCCAACGCGAACGACCGGAACAACGACACCACCTGGCGCTGCAACAACAGCCCCACCGGCCGCACCGCGAGCTACGCGCCCGCCGGCTCGTCGTACGCCCAGAAGAACTACTGCGACCTCTCCGGCGTCTGGGTCGACCCGGACACCGGCCGCTGGTACGGGCTGGTGCACAACGAGTTCACGCCGCAACCCTTCGGCGACGGCCTCCACTTCGACGCGATCGACTACGCGGTCTCCTCCGACCAGGGCCGGACGTGGACCATCGAGGACCACGTCATCACCTCGCCGTACAGCACCGCGCGGGGTGACGACGCGGCCTTCCCGAACCAGACCTTCCACTACGGCGACGGTGACCAGCGGCTGTTCGTCGACACCGCCTCGGGCTACTTCTACGTCTTCTACGGCTCGCGGGTCGTCGAGAAGGGCGACGGCTGGAAGGCCTTCCACGAGCACGTGGCCCGGGCGCCGATCTCCGAGAAGATGGCGCCCGGCTCGTGGCAGAAGTGGTACGACGGCGCCTGGTCCCAGCCCGGCGTGGGCGGCCGGGAGAGCAACATGGTGCCCGCCGACCCCGCCCACCCGACCGGCTACACCCCGGCCTCCGCCGACTACGACCCGGCCAACCCCGGGACCGTCGCCCAGCAGGTCGCGGCCGGCACGATGCCCCCGACCTCGCCCCTGTTCGTCATGGACATCACCTACAACGCCTACCTGGGGCTCTACATCGGCGAACCCCAGGCGGTCGACCAGAGCGGTGCGGCGCCCCAGCAGTACTACGCGACCGCCGACCTCTCCACCCAGAAGTGGGTCCCGATCGGCGACACCGACAAGTACCACACCGCGTCCTGGTACCGCTGGTTCCTCGACGGCGCCAACCGGACCAGCTCCGCGATCGTCGGCCGGTCCTTCCGCTCGTACTGCGCTTTCGGCTGCTCGGGCAACGCGTCCGGCGAGTACGTGGACGTGACGATCGGCAGCTCCGCGCCCGCCGCTCCCCCGGTCGACCTCGGCCGGACCTACCGGATCGGCAACGCCGACGGCCGGGTGCTCGCCCAGGTCGCCGGCGGCTCCACCACCACCTCGGTGGCGGCCGCGACGGGATCGGCACTGGAGTCCTGGAGCTTCACGGCCAACGGCGACGGCTCCTACCGGATCGCCAACGCCTCCACCGGCCTGCTGCTCGGCGTCGACTCCACCGCCGTCGCCGGCCGGGCCTGGGGCGCCCGCCCCACCGTCACCGCCGCCGGCACCGGCGGGCCCGGCGTCGGCCAGCAGTGGTTCGTCGTCCCCGGGAGCTCCTCCGCCGGGGCCGCCACCGGCGCGTTCAAGCTGGTCAACCGCTACAGCGGTCTCGTCCTCGGACTCTCCTCGGCGAGCGGCCGCCCCGCCGAGACCACCCCCGTCCGGAGCTGGACCGACACCAGCGGCAACCCCGTCGGCGGTGCCCGCACCGCCGCCGAGCAGACCCTCACCTTCACCGCCACCGGCACCGTCCCCGACCCGCCGCTGGACGGCACCCACACGCTCACGGCCTCCGGCAAGGCCCTGGACGACCCCGGTCACTCCACCGCCCGGGGCACCCAGCTGGTCACCTGGACGGCCAACGGCGGCGCCAACCAGAACTGGGTCCTCACCCGGCAGGCCGACGGCGGCTACCAGATCGCCAACGGCGAGTCGGGGCTCTGCATGGACGTCAGCGGCGGCTCCAAGGCGGCCGGCGCCAAGGTGATCCAGTGGCCCTGCACCGGCGGCGCAAACCAGCGCTGGCGGATCACCCCGGCCCCCGGCGGCTACCGGATCGCCTCGGACGGCGGCCTGCTGCTCACCACCGCGTCCACCGCGGACGGGGCCAAGGTCACCCAGCAGGCCGACACCGGCTCGGCGCTCCAGCTCTGGGCGATCGGCTGACGGCAGGCAGCCCCGAGT
>NZ_JBHJUK010000082.1:0-39603 GCF_042266225.1 Kitasatospora sp. NPDC056181 | reverse complement strand
ACACAGCACCGCGAAATGTGAGGTCGGTGCGTCGCCTCACATTCCGCGGGGCTGTGTTGTCGAACCGGTAGGGGCAGACGCGACGAAGGGAGCCGTCGGCACCATGAGCACCCGATTCGAGCCAGGACACGGCCGGGCCGATCCGGGCCTGGACGCCCTCATGGGCGAGCGGCGACGGCTGATCAATCGCGCGTACCGGCTTCTGGGCTCCCTGACCGAGGCCGAGGACGCCGTCCAGGAGGCCTACACCCGCTGGTACGCCATGTCGCGGCAGCAACAGGACGCCATCGAGAACCCCGGCGCCTGGCTGACGACAGTTGCCGTCCGCATCTGCCTCAACCTGCTCGGCTCGGCACGGGCCAGGCGAGAGACCTACGTGGGCGAATGGATCCCGGAGCCACTGCCCGAGCATTCGGAGTGGATCAGTGGGCGGGCGGACGGTGCGACGGCCGATCCCGCCGACCGGGTCACCCTGGACGAGTCGGTCAACCTGGCCTTCCTGGTCGTACTCGAATCGATGACCCCGGCCGAACGCGTCGCGTTCATCCTGCACGACGTGTTCTGCCACTCGTTCGGCGAAGTGGCCGAGATCGTCGGACGGACCCCGGCGGCATGCCGCCAGCTGGCCTCCTCGGCCCGCCGCCGCATCCGGGCCGCACGGCCCTCCACGACTTCGGCATCCCAACGCGCCGTGGTCGTCCGGGACTTCAAGCAAGCCTGGGAGGCCAAGGACATCGACGCCCTGATCGGCCTGCTCGACCCCGATGCCACGGCGATCGCCGACGGCGGTGGCCTTGCCATCACCTTCCCGCACCCGATCGAAGGCGCTGAGCAGATCGCGCACGTCTGGCGAGAGATCGCCCGCCGCAAGCCCGACACCATGACCCTCCTGGAGCGTACGGTCAATGGTCAGCCCGGTCTGGTGGCTCAGCAGGACGGCGTCATCGTGTCGGTGTACGCGTTCGAGGTCGCGCACGACCGGATCAAGCACATCTGGGTCGTCCGCAACCCCCAGAAGCTCCATCGTTGGACGACGGGTTGAGGCGCGTTTTCCCACCGTCCGGGGGCGGTCCTTGAGCAGGTGCCCGTACAGCAGCACCTCCCGGTGGTCACTTGGTGAAGAGCGCCGGGCCCAGATTCGGCCGGTTGTCATCCCCGCCGGTCGCCGGCCGGTACGGGCCGTCAGCCGCCCGACCCGACCGGGGCCGGCGGCCACCTCGGCGCGCCCCTCAGCGCCCATGCTCGCCGTAGTCTTCACCTCCTGAACGCCCGGCCGGGGACACCGCAGAGATTACGTTCGGGTTTCAGCCTCTTGACCGCTGCGCCACGGCACGGCACGCTCCTCTCAGCGCTTGAGAGCGCTCTCAGAAAGCGCTCTCAACCGCACCGCACCGCACCGCACCGCATCGCACCGCAACCGTTCCGCCCGGCCGCTCCTCCGGCCGCCATACCCGTGCGCGAGCCTGCGCCGGCACCCACATGCACCCACATGCACCCACGTGCACCCGCTCGCGCCGCCGCACGTACCCCGCCACGCCCACCGCGCCTCCACCCACGCCACCGTGCCCACCCGCCCCGCCGTCGCCACGAAGCCCACCCGCCCCGCCTGGGAGACCTCATGCGCCGCTCCACCGCCGCCCTCGGCAGCACCGTCCTCGCCGCCGCCCTCCTGCTGACCGCCTGCAACGGTTCCAACGGATCCACCGGCTCCTCCGACGCCGCCGGCGGCAAGGTGACCATCACCGTCGACCTCTTCGGCACCTTCGGTTTCAAGGAGAGCGGCCTCTACGACGAGTACACGAAGCTGCACCCCGAGATCACCGTCAAGCAGACCGACACCCAGGACGAGGGCCAGTACTGGCAGGCCCTGCAGACCAAGCTGGCGGGTGGCGGCGGCCTTGCGGACATCCAGGGCCTGGAGGTGGGCCGGGTGGCGAGCGTGCTGCAGAAGCAGGCCGACAAGTTCACCGACCTGAAGACCCTCGGCCTCGGCGCGGTCAACGACGAGCTGGTGCCGTGGAAGGGCGCCGCAGTGAAGACCGCGGACGGCCGGGTGCTCGGCGCCGGCACCGACATCGGGCCGGAGGCGATCTGCTTCCGCACCGACCTGTTCAAGGCCGCCGGCCTGCCCACCGACCGCACCGAACTGGCCGCCCGGTGGTCGACCTGGCAGGGCTACCTCGACCTCGGCAGGCAGTACGTCGCCAAGGCCGCGCCCGGCAACGTCTGGACCGACAGCGCCGCGGGCATGTTCACCGCCGAGGTCGGCCAGCAGAAGGTCCGCTACGCCGACGAGAGCGGAAAGCCGGTCTTCGAGACCAGCCAGGCCGTGAAGACCGCCTGGGCCGACGCCGGGCGGCTCGTCGCGGACGGCCTGTCCGCGAAGCTGCCGCAGTGGAGCCCGGAGTGGAACAAGGCCTTCAGCACCGGCAGGTTCGCCACCCTGAGCTGCCCCGCCTGGATGCTCGGCTACATCAAGGGCCAGGCGGGGGAGGCCGGTTCGGGGACGTGGGACGTCGCCCCCGGCCCCGGCCGGACCGGGAACTGGGGCGGTTCGTACCTGGCCGTGCCGAGGACGGCCAAGCACCCGAAGGAGGCCGCCGACCTGATCAAGTGGCTGACCGCCAAGGAGCAGCAGACCACCCTGTTCACCAAGCAGGGCTCCTTCCCCTCCTCCGTCGGCGCGCAGGCCGCGATCAAGGACGTGACCGACCCCTACTTCGGCAACGCGCCGATCGGCCGGATCTTCAGCGAGTCGGCGGCCGCCATGCCGGCCCAGGTGCTCGGCGTGGACGACGGCGTGATCGGCAAGGCCTTCACCGACGCCCTCGGCGAGGTCGAGCGGACCGGCACCGCACCGGACTCCGCCTGGAAGCACGCGATCGACAACATCCGCAAGGCCGACGGAAGCTGACGGACAGTCCCGACGAATCCACCACGAAGACACCGCCCATGGCCACCGTCTCCTCCGCCCGCCTGCCCGCCACCGGGCCGGCGAAGGCCCGCACCCGTCGTGCCGGCCGGCTCGCGCCGTACGGCTTCCTCGCCCCGTTCTTCGGCCTCTTCGCCGCCTTCGGACTCTTCCCCCTCCTCTACACGGCGTACGTCTCGCTGCACCGCGTCGAGTTGCAGAGCGCCGACCGGATGGACTGGCTGGGCCTGCAGAACTACTCCCGCCTGCTGGCCGACCCGTTCTTCTGGAACGCGCTGCGCAACACCTTCACCATCGGCGTGCTCTCCACCGTCCCGCAGCTGCTGATGGCCCTCGGCCTGGCACACCTGCTCAACTACCGGCTGCGCGGCCGCACCTTCTTCCGGGTGGCGATGCTGCTGCCGTACGCGACCTCGGTGGCCGCCGCCACCCTGGTCTTCGCCCAGCTCTTCGGGCGTGACTACGGCCTGATCAACTGGGTGCTCGGCCAGGTCGGGCTCTCCCCGGTGGACTGGCAGGCCGGCACCTGGGCCTCGCAGTTCGGCGTCTCGGCCATCGTCACCTGGCGGTGGACCGGCTACAACGCGCTCATCTACCTGGCCGGCATGCAGGCCATCCCCGGCGAGCTGTACGAGTCGGCCGCGGTGGACGGCGCCTCCCGGTGGCAGCAGTTCCGGCACGTCACCGTCCCCGGCCTGCGCCCGACGATCGTCTTCACCGTGGTGGTCTCCACCATCGGCGCCACCCAGCTGTTCGGCGAACCGCTGCTCTACGAGGGCAACTCGCGCGGCGGGATCTCCCACCAGTACCAGACCCTCGGCCTCTACCTGTACGAGCAGGGCTGGAGCTACTTCCACCTGGGCCGGGCGGCCGCCGTCGCCTGGGTGATGTTCCTGCTGATCGTCGTACTCGCCCTGCTGAACGCGGCCGTCGCCGCCCGGCGCAACCGTACGGACCGGTGATCCCGTGACGCTCCTGCGACCGACCCCCCGACTGCGGCCGGCCCTCCGTCCGCGGTCCGCCTCCCGGCTGCGGCCGGCCCCCCGTTCGCCGCTGCACGGCGGCCCGCTCGCCTACGCGGTGCTGATCGCCGCGACCGTGGTGTTCGCCTTCCCGTTCTACTGGACGCTGGTGGCCGCCAGCCGGTCTAACGCCGAACTCAGCTCGGCCACACCGGCGTTGACCCCCGGACCGAACCTGCTGCACAACATCGGCGAGGCCCTCCAGCAGGCGGCGATCGGCGAGGCGCTGCTGAACTCGCTGATCGTGTCGGCCACCGTCACGGCCGGGGTGGTGCTCTCCTCCACGCTGGCGGGCTTCGCCTTCGCCAAGCTGCGGTTCCGCGGCCGCGGGCTGCTGCTGGGCGTCACCGTCGCCACGATGATGATCCCGCCGCAGCTCGGCGTGATCCCGCTCTTCATGCTGATCGTGCGGCTCGACCTGCAGAACACCCTGCCCTCGGTGATCCTGCCCTCGCTGGTCTCGGCCTTCGGGGTGTTCTTCATGCGGCAGTACCTGGTCCAGGCGCTGCCGGACGAGCTCGTCGAGGCCGGGCGCGTCGACGGCGCCTCGCTGCTGCGGATCTTCCGCTCGATCGTGCTGCCGGTGGCCCGGCCCGGTATGGCGGTGCTGGGCATGCTGACCTTCATGGCCACCTGGAACGACTTCTTCTGGCCGGTCGTCGCCCTCAGCTCCCAGAACCCGACCGTGCAGGTGGCGTTGAAGTCGCTCGGCCAGGGGTACGTACCCGACCAGTCGATCGTCCTGGCCGGCACCCTGATCGGCACGCTCCCCGTGCTGCTCGTCTTCGGCCTGCTGGGCCGCCAGATCGTCGGCGGCATCATGCAGGGCGCCGTCAAGGGCTGAGCCCGCGTCCGCCCCCGAGCCGGTGAGCGCGAACCAGCGACTCCGAGCCAGCAGGCGCGCACCAGCGACCCAGAAGCAGCAAGCACCCGAACCAGTAAGCGCCCGAACCGGCGACCCCGAGCCAGTACCGCGAACCACCAACCGCGAGCCAGTAATGGCGACCCGCAGCTGCGAACCCGCGACCCCGGAAGGCGACATGACCGACCAAGCCCCGCCCCTCGCGTTCCCCGCCGACTTCCTCTGGGGCGCGGCCACCGCCGCGTACCAGATCGAGGGCGCGGCCGACGAGGACGGCCGGACCCCGTCCATCTGGGACACCTTCAGCCGGACGCCCGGAAGGGTCCGCAACGGTGACACCGGTGACATCGCGACCGACCACTACCACCGCTACCGCGACGACGTCGCACTGATGGCCGAACTCGGCCTGCCCGCGTACCGGTTCTCGCTCTCCTGGCCGCGGATCCGGCCCGGTGGCAGCGGTCCGGCCAACAAGGCCGGCCTCGACTTCTACGACCGGCTGGTGGACGAGCTGCTCGCCCACGGCATCGCGCCGGTCGCGACGCTCTACCACTGGGACCTCCCACAGGAGTTGGAGGACGCCGGCGGCTGGACGGCCCGGTCCACCGCCGACCGCTTCGCCGAGTACGCCGCGCTGGCCGCCGGCCGCCTGGGTGACCGCATCGCCACCTGGACGACGCTCAACGAGCCCTGGTGCAGCGCCTTCCTCGGCTACGGCAGCGGCGTCCACGCCCCGGGTCGCGCCGACCCGGCCGCGGCCCTCGCCGCCCACCACCACCTGCTGCTCGCCCACGGCCTGGCCGTCGGCGCACTGCGGGCCGAACTCCCGCCCACGGCAAGGGTTTCGCTCACCCTCAACCTGGCCGCCGTCCGCCCGCTCACCGACGGCCCGGCCGACCGGGAGGCGGCCCGGCGGATCGACGGCCTGGCCAACCGGATCTTCCTCGACCCGGTCTTCCACGGCCGGTACCCGGCCGACGTGCTCGCCGACACCGCGCACGTCACCGACTGGTCCTTCGTCCGGGACGGCGACCTCGCGGAGATCTCCCGCCCGCTGGACTCCCTGGGCATCAACTACTACACCCCGACCGTGGTCGCCGCCGACGACCCGGCCGGCCAGGCCCCCCGCCAGGACGGCCACGGCGGCGGCGAACGCTCCGCCTGGCCGGCCGACCACGGCATCCGCTTCCTGCCCGCCGAGGGCGAACGCACCGCGATGGGCTGGCCGGTGGACGCCGAGGGCCTGTACGAACTGCTCACCCGGCTGCGCGACGAACTGCCCGGCCTGCCCCTGCTGGTCACCGAGAACGGCGCCGCCTACGACGACTACAGCGACCCGGCGGGCGCCGTCCACGACCCCGAGCGGATCGCCTACCTGCACGCCCACCTCACCGCCGTCCACCGTGCGATCGCCGCCGGCGTGCCCGTTCGGGGCTACTTCCTCTGGTCCCTCCTCGACAACTTCGAGTGGGCGTACGGCTACGGCAAGCGGTTCGGCATGGTCCACGTCGACTTCGCCTCCCAGCGGCGCACCCCCAAGGACAGCGCCCGCTGGTACGCCGAGGTCGTCCGCTCGGGCACGCTCCGGTCCCCGGTCTGAGCGCCCCGGCGCGCGGCCCGGCCGGAGGAGAGCCGAAAATCCACTGGCGCGGGCCCGGCCCGGTTGGCCAGGCTGCGGCGCATGGACTGGATGCCCCTGCTCTCCACGCTCACCGGTGCCGGTATCGGAATCGCCGCCACCCTGATCGCCGACCGCACCCGCTGGCGGCGCGAGCAGGCCCGGCACGCGCTGGACGTGCGGCGCGAGGCGTACACGGAGTTCGTCTCCGCGCTCAAGGCGGCGGGTGAGGAGATCCGGGCCGTGGCCCTCGGCGACCACCGGTCCGAGGCGGCGCGGGACGCGGCCGTGCGGGAGGCCTTCCGCAGCACCGGTCTTTACACGGCGAGCGAGCGCCTCTGGCTCGTCGGGCCGACGCCGGTCGTCACGGCGGGCAACGAGGCCTTCCTCAGCCTGCGCCGGCTCCGTGACGCCTACGCCCGCGGGGTGGCCGTCGGCTCCGTCGAGGACGCTCCGCTGATCGCCCAGCGCCGCACCGCCATGGCCCGGATGCGCGGCCTGATGCGCGAGGACCTCGGCATCGGGCCGCTGGGCTTCGAGTGACTCCGTACCCCGGCGCGCCGCCCGGGGCCGGGCTCAGGGCCGGGTGCCGGGGTCCTCGTGCCGGGAGCCGGGAGACCCGCCCATCATCCGGAGCATGGCGCGGCCGCCGGTGCGCAGGAACCGGATCACCAGGGCGGCGGCCAGGGCGAGGAAGAGGATGTTGAGAAAGGTGGTGTAGTTCCAGGAGACGCCTTCGGTCGGCACCTTCGCGGTGGCGGGGTCCGGGACGAGGCCGAGCACGCCGAAGACGAGCTCGACGACGTAGCCGGCGACGACCATGGCGCCGTAGAAGGTGACGAGGAGGAAGACCGCCGTCCTGCGGCCGTAGTACTTCCGGTAGATGTTGAGGATCGGCAGGATCAGCAGGTCGGCGAAGATGAAGGAGACGACGCCGCCGAAGCTGATTCCCCCGGTCCAGAGCACCACGGCGAGCGGGACGTTGCCGATCGAGCAGACGAAGGACAGCATCGCCACCACCGGGCCGATCAGCGGGCCCCAGAGCTTGGCGGCGACCGGGTGCCCGGCGAAGAAGAAGGAGTGCCAGAACGAGTCCGGGACCCACGCGGCGATCGCCCCGGCGATCAGCAGCCCGAGGACCAGGTCCCGGAGGATCGCGGCCCACTCCATGACGAACACGTGGGAGACCGAGGTGTAGCCCTCACGGGAGATGAGCCGCGCGGCGAACGAGCCCTCGCGCTGCACCGACATGTCCATCGCCGCGTGGCCCTCCATGGAGCCGGCCCGCCCCTTCCCGGCCTGGTGGCGGGCCTCGCGCAGCAGGTGCTCGGGGAGGAACCGCCGGAACAGCACCGCCAGCACCGCGATCATGACGGGGCCGCCGACGAACTCGGCGGCGGTGAACTGCCAGCCCATCAGCAGTGCCAGGATGATGCCGAGTTCGACGACCAGGTTGGTGGAGGCGATCTCGAACGCCATGGCCGCGGTGAAGTCGGCGCCCTTGCGGAACAGGGACCGGGCCAGCGCGACAGCGGCGTAGGAGCAGGACGAGGAGGCCGCCCCCAGCCCGGCGGCGCGGGCGAGTGTTCGGGGGCGGTCGTCGCCGAGCACCGAGACGATCGTGGACCTGCGCGCCACGGCCTGGACGCCGGCCGACAGGACGAAGCCCAGAATCAGGGCCCAGGTGATCTCCCAGGTCATCGAGCCGGTGATCGACAGGGCGTGCAGGATCGCGTTCATCCCGTCAGCCTTCCGCGGCCGGACCGGCTGTGGGCACCGGACACACCGGAACGCCTGGTCAACGGCAACCGTCCGCCTTTCTGGTTCGTCCGAACGGGGTGGGGTAGGGTCGCCAGAACCACGCCCGTTACAGCCAGGGGGAGGGCCGGTTCGGCGCTATGACCAGGGAACTCGTCAAGGCCTCGCGCGTGCGCATAGCCGATCTGACACCGGGGACCGACCTCTATCTCGGGGTGTACCTGAGCGCGCCCGGCCTGGTGTTCGACATCAGCTGCTTCGGGCTGGACGCCGAGGAACGGCTCAGCGACGACCGCTACTTCGTCTTCTTCAACCAGCCCGCCAGCCCCGAGGGCTCGATCCGCCTGCTGGGCGCGCAGTCCGGTGACACCGAGGCGTTCCGGGTGGTGCTGCCGGACGTCCCGCCGGCCATCCACCGGCTGAGCCTGACGGCGACCATCGACGGCGACGGGCGCATGGCGCAGGTGGCCTCCGGGTACGTCCGGCTGGTCGCGGACGGCGTGGAGGTCGGCCGCTACTCGTTCACCGGAGCGGAGTTCAGCACCGAGCGTGCGGTGATGCTGGCGGACGTCTACCGGCGGAACGGGGAGTGGCGCTTCACCCCGGTCGGCCAGGGCTTCGACGGAGGCCTGCGGGCGCTGCTGGAGAACTTCGGCGGCGAGGTGATCGAGGACGAGCCGGAGGCGGCCCAGGCAGCGGCGGCTCAGGCACCCGTCGTGCCGGTGCCGACCGTTCAGTCGCCCGTCGCGCCGGTGCCGACCGTTCAGTCGCCCGTCGTGCCCGCGCCGACCGTTCAGGTGCCCGTCGTGCCGGCGCCCGCCGGTGAGGCCGCGGCCGTCCGGCTGCCGCCTCCGCCGCCCCCGCCGGGCGTGCCGCCGGAGCCGCCCGCGCGGCCGGGAGTCCGGATCAGCCTGGTGAAGTACGCCGAGGTCCCCGAGCAGACCGGCTGGGTGCAGCAGAACGACCACCTCGTCCGCTACACCCTCACCAAGGGGCAGGACGTCCTCGCCCTGCACGGCAGCATGGTGGCCTACCAGGGCCGGGCCGAGTTCGCCCACGAGAGCTCCGGGGTGCTGCGCAAGCTGACGGGCAACCTCACCGGGCAGACGCTGAAGCTGATGCGGGTGACCGGCGAGGGCCAGGTGTTCCTGGCCGACGAGGCGAGCCACCTCCACACGGTGCGGCTGGAGGGCGACGCGATCTGTGTCAGCTCCGACCGGGTGCTGGCCTTCGACGCGCACCTGGAGCACGAGGTCCGCCGGATCGAGGGCGAGGGCCTGCCGAACGGGGGCTTCTACACGCTCCAGTTCAGCGGTCACGGCACGGTCGTGGTGAAGACCAACGGCATCCCGGTGGTGCTTCCGGTCACCCCCGGGCCGGAGACGTACGCCGACGTCCACGCACTGGTCGCCTGGTCGCGCGGAGCACAGGTGATCACCACGGCGCCGGTGCGGATCCGGCGCTCCGCCTACGCGGGGCACGCCGCGGAGTCGTACAGCCTTCAGTTCAGGGGCGGGCCGGGCAACTTCATCGTGGTCCAGCCGTTCGAGGTGTGAGCCGGGCAGAGAGCCCCGGGCAAGGAGGTCGGGAATGGAGCGGCAGCTGCTGTCGGGCACGTACCTGGAGGGCTGCACGGCCGTACCGGCCACGGCCCGGATGGCCAACCACGGCGGTGCGATGTGCAGGGTCGCCGTGACGAGCGGGCAGGACGTGCTCGCCAAGGCGGGCGCGATGGTGGCCTACGACGGCTTCCTCCAGTACGAGCCGGTGTCGCAGTCGTTCCGCCGCACGCTGGGCGAGTGGGCGTCGGGCGAGCGCAGCCCGCTGCTGCGGTGGTTCGGGGACGGCACGCTCTACCTGGCCGACTTCGGCGCGGACGTGCTCAACCTCCAGCTCGACGACGAGTCGCTGTCGGTCAACGGCTCGCACCTGCTGGCCCTGGACTCATCGCTGGGCTGCACCGTCGAGAAGGTGAAGGGGCCGGCGCTGCTGGCCGGCACCGGCCTCTACAACGTGACGGTGAGCGGCAGCGGCTGGGTGTCGGTCACCTCCCGCGGCGTTCCGGTGGTGCTGGACTGCGCCGAGGCCGAGACCTACGTCGACCCGGACGCGCTGGTCGCCTGGACGACGGGGCTGGAGATCAGGACCCGGCGGACCCTCAAGGTCGGCGCGCTGATCGGCCGGGGCAGCGGCGAGGCGGTGCAACTGGGCTTCAGGGGCTCGGGGTTCGTCGTCGTCCAGCCCAGCGAGGACACGTCCGACCGACTCAAGATCCGCGGCTGAACAGCCCGCAGCTGAGGAGCAACGAGCACCGTGCAGAGTCCCCTTCTCGACCACACCGCCCTCGTCGGCGACGAGCGCTTCGCCCTGCAGAACCCGCAGCTGCTGCGGGTCTCGCTGGACGGGCGGGCCGAGGTGCTGGCGCGTACCGGCGCGATGGTGGCGCACACCGGTCGGGTCCGGTTCACCGCCTGGAGGCCGCCCCGCAGCCAGCGCAACCAGCAGGGCGGCCAAGGCGGGTGGCGGGGTGGCGCCGGCGCGGCGCAGCCCGCCGCCCTGGACCTGATGCGCTGCACCGGCACCGGCACGGTCTACCTGGCCAACCTCGCCCAGCACCTGCACATCCTGGAGCTGCAGCGCGACCGGCTGACGATCACCAGCAACTACGTCCTCGCCCTCGACGCCGGCATCGCGTGGCAGGCGGTCGGGATCGAGGGCGGGGAGCGGATCTCCGGCGTCGGCAGCCGCAGCCTGGAACTGTCGGGCCGCGGCACGGTGGTGGTGATGACCTCGGGCCGGCCGCTGGTGATGCCGGTCCGGGCGGGCGAGTACGTCTACGCGGACGCGGACGCCGTGGTCGGCTGGTCCTCGGCGCTGGAGGTGCAGCTCCAGGCGCAGAGCGCCAACACGGAGGCCTGGCGCCGGCGCGGCACCGCGACCGAGGGGTGGGAGCTGTCGTTCACCGGTGACGGCTTCGTCATCGTCCAGCCCAGCGAGCTGCTGCCGCCGCAGCGCGTGCCGCTGCGCTGACCCCCGCAGGAGCGGTGCCGCGCGCTCACCGCAGGAGCGGTGCCGTGCGTGCTCACCGCCGCCGGGTGAAGCCGCCTTCGACCAGGTAGAAGTCCGCGTCCCCCCGGACGGGCACCTCGCACCTGGCGGCGGCGGGCGGGGCGGTCGGGTCGTCGTAGCGCGGGATGCGCCAGCCGACCCGGCGGTGGCCGCTGTCGTCGGTGTAGAAGCTGAAGGCGGTCTCGGGATGCCAGGAGTCCCTCGGCGTGGGCTGGGGTCGGCCGGGCGGCATGGTGATGGTCAGTGACGAGACCGTCCCGGTGAGGGCCGTGGTGGAGCCCCTGGTGATCAGGCAGTCGACGTCGATCTCGGCGTTCACGACGCCCCCCTCGGGGAACTCGTGCCGGATCGTGGCGTGCCCCCGTGCCTCGGTCGAGCCCGTGGTGCTGCCGGGCCGGTGCCGGGAGTGGGCGTCGACGAGGAGGGTGAGCCGGTCGTCCTTGGGGACGGGGCCGGTCGTGTCGAGCCGTGCCCACCCCCGCAGGTCCGCCTTCGGGCCGGCCGCCGCCGAGGCGGCCGGGGCCGCGAACACCGCCGCGGCGGTCAGGACCGCCATGCCTGCGAATATCCGACGCATCGTCACATCTCTTTCATTTGGCGTGCTTTGCTCTTCCGGCCGCCGGGGCCGTGATTCAAAGATCGCAGCGGCCGGGCGCCCCGGTCCTCCGTCGTGGGAACGGTCCCCCTCACCCGTGCGGGGGAGGAAAGCTCTTGCTGACGTCTTGTCAGGAAGGAGGCCTGTCTCTACCGTCGAGTAACGCCATCGGGCGAACCCTCGTCCCGGGCCCTGCTCGCACCCGCGAAGGAGCGGCGATGTCTCACGCCAGACCCCGGCCGGACTCCGGTTCCCACCGCAACCCCCGCCGCACCAGAGCCATCGGCGCCCTCGCCGCAGTCGCCGTCCTGTCCCTTGCCGCCGCAGCCCCGGCGGGCGCGGCGGGTGCGGCAGGTGCGGCCTCCGAGCGGACGGAGGGGCTGCGCGAGGTGCTGTTCGTGGGCAACAACTGGGACGGCACCGCGGACGTCATCCACTCCAGCGGCGACCTGGCCCGGATCGGCCGCCTCAACGTCGTCCCCGACAAGGACCAGCGGCTCGCCGAGATCTACCTCAACCCCGTCAAACTCGCCTACTTCCTGGGCATCCGCCTGGGCCCGGGAGAGGGCCACGACCAGTTCGTCGACGACATGTACTCCACCCCGGACGGGTCCGCGGTGGTCGTCTCCCGGCCGAGCTTCGCCGACGTCGTCTCCCTCGACGTCGCCACCGGCCGGATCAACTGGCGCTTCCCCGTGTCGGGTTACCGCTCCGACCACATGGCGCTCTCCCCGGACGGCACCCGGGTGGCGGTCTCCGCCTCCACCTCCAACACGGTCCACGTGCTCGACGTCCGCACCGGTGCGCAGCTCGGCTCCTTCGCGACCGGCGACAAGCCCCACGAGAACCTCTTCACCGACGGCGGGCGGCGGATCTGGAACATGTCCATCGGCGAGGTCAACACCGCCCTCGACGCCCCGTGGCTGGACTGGACGAAGGGCGACCGCCGGATCACCGTGGTCGACGCCGACACCTTCGCACAGGTCAAGGTCATCGACATGCGGGAGCGGCTCGACGCCGCCGGCCGCTCGGACCTCTCCGACGCGGTCCGCCCGGCCGCCTTCACCCCCGACGGGTCGACGCTCTACTTCCAGGTGTCCTTCTTCAACGGCCTGGTCGAGTACGACGTCGCCACCGACCGGATCACCCACGTCAAGACGCTGCCGAAGAACCCCGCGACCAGCGAGGACCGCACCACCTGGGTCAACGACTCACGCCACCACGGCCTGTCGGTGAACCCGGCCGGCGACAAGCTCTGCGTCGCCGGCACCATGGACGACTACGCGACGGTGGTCGACCGCGCCACCCTCCAGGAGGGACCGCTGGTGCCCGCCTCGAAGCCCTACTGGGCCACCGTCAGCGGCGACGGCAAGTCCTGCGTGATCTCCGAGAGCGGCGCCGACCAGGTCACCGCGATCGACTTCGCGACCGGACGGAAGACCGCCTCGGTGCCGGTCGGCGACCATCCGCAGCGCGTACGCCTCGGCCACGTGCCGGCCGGCTGGACTGGCCCCTCGGCGCGGTGACCACGGGCCCGGGCGCGGGCGCGGGCCCGCGGCCCGGTTCCTCGCCCGGGCGCCGGGTCGCCGGGTCGCCGCACCCGGGTTCCGGTACGCCTGATGCCGCCACGCCAGGTCTCGGCACCTGCTGCCGCTACGCCTGGTAGACGATCAGGAAGTCGTCGTAGACGTGCCGCCCGGGCCGGCCGGCCACCTCGCCGAGCGCGCGGCGGATGTCGTGCAGCTGGCCGACCGTCATCTGCAGCGGCGGCTCGTCGGGCTGGTAGGTGTAGCGGATCGGGTAGTCGACGCCGGGCTCGTTGGTCATCTCGATGTGGCAGCCGAGCACGTGGCTGACCGGGTGGGCGTCCGCGAAGGCGATCAGCCGGTCGACGGTCGCGACGTACGCGTCCCAGTCGGCGACGTACAGGCGGCCCGGGTAGACGGTGTCACCGGTGAGCAGGAAGCCGGTGAACGGGTCGTAGTAGGTGATCGCCGCCGCGTGGTGGCCGGGGCTGGCCAGGCACGTCAGGACCCGGCCGCCGAGGTCGAGCAGGGCCGACGTGCCGGGATCGTCACCGAGGCCGAGGAACTCCCGGACGGTGTCCAGCGCGGCGTCCACCACCACCGTGTTCGGCCGGCCGGCGAACTGGGCGTCCCCCGCGACGTGGTCGCCGTGCCCGTGGCTGTGCAGGACGAGCAGCTGGTAGCCGGCGCGCGGGTGGCGGGCGAGCCAGTCCGCGACCAGCCCGTCGACGACGCGCCGCAGCGGGAAGTACTCGGGGGAGGCGGTGGCGCCGGTGTCGATCAGGACCGCGCGCTCGTCGCCGAACAGCAGGAAGAGGAACGGGGCCTCGTAGTTGACCGCCTTGTTCTGCCGCAGGATGACGGTGTGCTCGTCGTAGTGGTGGACCTGGAGCTCGGGGTCGGTGTTGTGCTTCGCCGACTCGGAGCCGTGGATCCAGCGCACGTCGAGCGAGCGCCGCGCGGCCTGCGCGGCCGGGTCCGAGAAGTCCACCGGGATCGGGCCGGAGGTCATGCGCGTTCTCCCGTCAACGGGCTCCACGCCGGGCGGGAAGGCCGGTTGCCGCCCCCGTCCGGCGTCGGCTCGGCAGTGAGCCGCCCTGGCGAACCTACCAGGCACCCGCCGCCCGCCCCGGTCCTGCCCCGGTCCCGCCCTGGTCCTGCCCTGGCGGCCAACTCCCCGGCCCTTCAAGGCGATGCTCGTGGGCCCCGAGCCCCGGGGCCGTCCTGGGCGGTGTGCGGGTGGTCCTCGGGCGGAACGCGGATGATCTGTAGTCATATGATCCGCTATATTCGCCGCGCGGCCCGTGGGGAGCGGGCGCCTCCGCCTACCTCACCGGGAATCCAGCCACCGTGTCGCAGCCTCTCGACGATCCGTCCTCCGCCGTGCCCGCACCCCCGGCGGAGGCCGCAGGCCCCGCCGTACCGCCGCCGGGCCCGGCCGACCCCTTTGCGCCGCCACCGGCCGGGCCGGCGGCCTACGGCCCGGGCGTCCACGGATGGCCGCCGAACGCGCCGGGCCAGCCGGTACGGAAGCGCTTGAGCGGACTCGCCGTCACCTCGCTCGTGCTCGGCGTCCTCGGGTTCGTCCCGCCGCTGTCACTGGTGTCGTTCGGGTTCTCCATCGGCGCCTTCCGGCGGATCTCGCGCCGCAGCCAGCGCGGCTTCGGCCTCGCCGTCGGAGGGCTCGTGTTCTCCTGCTTCTGGGGGCTCGTCACCGTCGCGGTGGCGGTGCTCCTCGCCTTCGTCTTCCACGACCTCTCGTCGGGCCCCGAGCGAGGCCCGGACGGCCGGCCGAAGTACGCCGGGCCGGCGGGCCAGTGGTACCTGAAGGCGGGCGACTGCGCCACCGACTACCTGTCGCCGAGCCGCGACCACGACCCGGACGACTACCAGGTCGTCCCGTGCGACCAGCCGCACCGGTACGAGGTGTTCGCGGTGGTCCACATCCCCGGCGGGGCCTCCTACCCCGGAGTGGACGCCGTCAGCGAGACCGCCGAGCGGCTCTGCCAGGAGCGGCAGAGCGGCACGGAGCGGCCGCGGGGCGCCGGCATGGGCATGTCCTACCCGTCGGCGGCCGCCTGGTGGGTGCCCGGCGACCACGAGGCGCTCTGCTACTACAGCTCGGCGACGGAGTGGACCGGCCCGGTCAAGCCGGCCACCCCGACCGGCACTCCGACGACGATCTGACCGCACCCCGGCGACGGCCCGACCGCCGCCGCCACGAGCGCGGTGACGGGGCGTCCGGAACCGCGCTCGCGTCGTCACTCGGGCGATCCCGATGTCCTGACTCGGGCGATCCCGCTGTCCTGGATCCGTGTGCCCAGGCCGGCCCGCGCGGCCGGACGGGTCCGCGGACCCGGATACCGGAGCGGTCGGTCCGCAGAGCCGGCCTGCCGCCCGGGGCGGCGTGTCGAGGGCTCGGGAACGGGCGTGCGATCAGTCGTCGAGAAGCCGGTCGACCGCGGCGTCGATGTCGAGGTGGCGGCTCTCCGAACCGGCGGGCACCAGCGCGAACGAGTCGGCGAGGAACGCGGTGACGGCGTCGGCCGGAGCACTGAGCACCGCCCTGCCGACGGGCCCCTCCAAGGTGATCAGCACCTCGCCCGCGCACCCGGGACACACCTTCACGTCCCCGCTTCCGGCCGGGGCGTGGCGTCCCTCGTCCAGCAGCTCACGGCTGAAGTACCAGCACACCTGGGGATCGCTGCCCGTGCAGCTGCACCCGGCCAGGGGGAACGAGAGGCACGCCGCGTAGGGGAGGCCGGGGTCGAAGCTGAGCTGCGCGTCCACCGCGACATCGGGCAGCGGGCTGTCGGGGAACGTGACGGGCAACGGGTGAACGGCGGACCTCGGCATCGGTTCGTCCTCCTGGGGCGCTGCGCCGGCCCCCGGTGGGCCGACCTCACCCGGGCGCCTACCCGGCACCTGGCGTACCAGTCGGCAGGTCCGGAACCTCCACAACTCCTCTGCACGCAGCATGCGTTGTCGAAGCCATGGCCGAGGCACCGGCGATCCGGTCAGCCGGTCAGCCGGTCAGCCGGTCAGCCGGTCAGCCAGCCACCGGCCGGTGACGACCCGGGCCGTGACGACCCGGGCCGGTGACGACCGCCCGGTGACGACCCGGGCCGGTGCACGGCGTCAGTAGGGCATCGGGCGACCGGACGGGGTCCGCAGGTCGAGCGGGGGCCGCGGCTGCGGGCGGGCCGGGTGCTTGGCGATCCTGATCCGTTCCATCGCGATCACCTTCTCGGGGAGGACTCCACCATGGCCCGGAGCCCGGCACGGGTCCCAGAGGCCCCGGCCCCCCGTTCGGGGACGGGCCAGGACCCCTCGCGGGTGGGGCGTCCGGCCCATGCGCACGGGCACCCGCGGGACCGCCGCGAGCCGCGGCTCGCGAGTCCCGCCCCGGCCTCGCCGCAGGCCTCACACCAGCGCGGCGCCCCAGGCACGGGCCCGGTCGAGCTCGCCCTCGCGGAGCGGGCCGTCGCCGTCCTCGACGATGAAGCCCTCCGGTTCGGCGACCACGTCGTAGTGGTGGCGGGAGAGCCGCTGGGCGATGCCCGCGGCCGCGCCGCCGCTGCCGGGCGAGGCTCCCCGGGTGTCGAAGGCCGCGGCGTGCGTGCCGTGCTCCGTCTTGGGGAGCTGGTGGAACCAGTTGCGCAGGCCCGGGCCCTCGGCGGTCTCGTGCGCCTCGTGGGCGGCGTCCTCGTGCCCTTCCTTCTTCGCCTCGGCCATGGCGGCCATCCGGCGGCTGAGCCCGGAGGACATGCCGCGCATGTGGGTGGGACCCCCGACCACCAGGAGGTCCGCCGTCCGGGCGACGTCGGCGTCCGCCCGGGCGACCGGGAGGCAGTCGACCGACGCCTGGGGGTCGGCCTGGTGGACACCCTCGGCGATGGCCTCGGCGATCTCGCGGGTGTTGCCGTACATGCTCTCGTACACGATCACGGTGTGCATGGCTCTCACCTCTCGTCACCTGTCGTCACCACCAGGCTGCCGCGCCGTGCGGGCCGGCGGCGTGGGCCGTTCGGCCCGGCCGGGCCGCCGAACGGTCCCGGGCGGGATCACCCGGGCGAGGTCACCCGGGCGAGGTCACCCGGGAGGGATCACCCTGAAGACGTCACCCCGCAGAGGTCACCCGGCACCGGGCCCCTGGCCCGCGCGCCGCCGGGCTCAGTCGTGCGGGACGACGGCGACCGGGCAGCGGACGTGGTGGATCGCGGCGTGGGCCACCGAACCCAGGTGCGCACCCAGCGGCGACCTGCGGAGCCGACGGCCGATCACGACCAGCCCGGCCGCCGCCGAGGTCTCCACCAACGCCGCGGCGGCGCTGCCCTGGACGAGGTCGGGCACCACCTCGACCCCGGGATACCGCGACCGCCAGGGTGCCAGGAGGTTGGCGAGGCGCCCCGTCTCGACCGTCGACTGTTCCTGGTCGAAGGCGCCGATCGCGTCCAGCGCCATGTGGCTGCTGGTCCGCGGCGACCAGGCGTGGACGACCCGCAGCGGCGCCGGGCGCCGGTCGGCGACCGCGAAGGCGAACGCCAGGACGGCGTCGGCCGGGTGGTCGAGGTCCACCCCGGCGACGACCTCCCGACCCGCGTCGTCGGCCCGGTCCCCGCCGTCCCCGCTGCCGTCCTCGCCGTCTCCGCCCTTGCCGTCGCTCCCGCCGTCTCCCGCCCGGACCAGCACCACCGGGCAGGTGGCCCTGCGCAGCACCTGGTGGCTCACCGATCCGACCAGGAAGCCGCGCACGGTGCTCAGCCCGCGCGAGCCGAGCACCAGCAGGGAGGCGGTCCGTCCGGCGGCCTCCAGCGCCTCGGCCGGGTCCTTGTGGACGTGTGCCGAGGTCACCTCCAGGCCGGCGAGTTCCGCCCGCAGGTCGGCCTCCCGGGCGGCCAGCCGCTGACGGCTCAGGGTGATCGCCTCGTGCGTCCCGACCAC
The DNA here is from genome assembly GCF_042266225.1 of Kitasatospora sp. NPDC056181. Classification (NCBI taxonomy): domain Bacteria; kingdom Bacillati; phylum Actinomycetota; class Actinomycetes; order Kitasatosporales; family Streptomycetaceae; genus Kitasatospora; species Kitasatospora sp. NPDC056181. The sequence continues at coordinate 21,277 of NZ_JBHJUK010000082.1, read as the reverse complement.
GTCGGTGCTCGGCCACGGCCAGGCCTGCAGGATCTCCAGGGGGAGCCCCTGGCGCAGCGCCTCCCGGGCCGCCCATCCGGTGGCGGCGAGGCTCTCGGGCGAGCCGTCGAAACCGACGACGACGGGTCCGTTCATGGGTTCCTCCGGTAGTCGGACGGGACCGCGGGGGCGGCGGGCGGGGTGGACTCACTTCCCGTCGTCCGGGGGAGTGGGCACGGTGACGACCGGGCAGTGGGCGCGGTGGAGCAGGCCGTGCGGCACGGAGCCGAGCCGCATGCCGGTGAAGCCGCCGTCGCCCCGGCGGCCGACGACGACGGCGAGCGCGTGCTCGGACGCCTTCGCCAGCTCCTCGACGGGGTGCCCGTGGACCACCTCGTGGGCCACGTGGACCTCGGGGTGGAGCCCGCGGGGGCCTGCGGTGGCCTCGACCAGCAGCCGCCGGAGCTCCTGCTCCGTGCTCTGCGGATCGACGCGGCCGATGGCCGGGCGGTGCCACACCTGGACGGCGCGCAGGTCGGCGTGCCGCTCCGCGGCGAGGCCGATGGCGACGTCCACGGCGGCGGCCGACGACGCGCTGCCGTCCACCCCGACCACGACGTACGGGGACTCCTGGGTGACGTGCTCGGGCTCGCGGACGACGACGACCGGGCAGTGGGCCTGGGCGCTGACCGGGACGGTCACCGAGAAGGTGCTCAGCACCTCCTCCATCCGGCTGAGCCGCCGCGTGCCGAGGACGACGAGCCCGGCGCGGGCGGACTCCCGGCACAGAGCCAGCGCCGGCACCTCCTCCGCGACGACGGTGGACACGTCGAGGTCGGGGTGCCGCTCGCGGGCCTCCGCCGCGGCCCGGTCGAGGGTCTCGTAGGCCTGCTCGCGTCGCCTCGCGCGGCGGCGTTCCTCGTCGAGTGCGTGGAAGTCCTGGGGCGGGACGGCGTGCACCAGGAGCAGTGGAAGTCCCCGCCGGGCGGCCTCGTCGGCCGCCCACGCGGTCGCCATCGGCCCGGGGGCCGCGGCGTCGACGCCGAGGACGACCGGACGGTCCCGGCGGTCCGAACTCGCGGCTGTCATGGTTCCTCCACACGGGCTCGGCGAGCGGACGGGGCCACGTCGGCCCGCTCTTGACCTCCCACGCTAGGCAGACCCGCCGCCCGCCGCCCGCCGCCCGCCGCCCGCCGCGCAGGCAGGCACGCACGCAGGCGGGCGCGGGCCGGAGGGCCCGGGGACATGGCCCACTCGGCCCTGCGGCGGCGGCCCCCGAGGGGGGACACTGGGGCCACGACCGGCCGCGCCAGGTCCGGTCCCGAGGAGGTGCGCCATGCCCGTCCAGCAGCTCCCGGCCACGCACACGACCCTCAGACGACACGTTCGCCGCGCCACGGGCCGGGACCGGAACCCGCTCTGCCGTCGGCTCGACCGGGCCTACAGCCGGCTCGTGACCTCACTGGCGCTGGTCCTGGCGGCCGCAGCCGCGGTGTCCGTCTGGGCGGCGCTGCTGGTGTACCGGACGGAGACGCACACCGCCGCCGCGTCGGCTCGGCACCGGCACGCCGTCACCGCGGTGACGACCGGCCCGGCCTGGTCGGACGACTTCCGGGCCGGGGCCCCGCGAGCGCAGGCCGAGGCCCGCTGGGAGTACCCGGCGGGGCCCGGGAGCGGCGCGATCCACGTGCAGGCCGGAACGCCCGTCGGCACGTCCGTCCCGATCCTGCTCGACGACTCCGGGAAACCCGCGGCCGCTGCCAGGAGCACCGGGCTGATCGCCTCGGACGCCGTGCTCGTCGGCCTCGGCACGGGGGCGATGCTCGCGACGGCGACGGCCGGGGCGTACGAGGCCGGGCGCCGCACCCTGGACCGGAGGGCCGAGCGGAGCTGGGAGCCCGACTGGGAGCGGGTGGAGCCGCATTGGTCCGGCCGCGGCTGACCGGACCGGCTGCCGCTGACCGGACAGCCGCCACCGGCCGACCTGCCGACGGGCGGGCCCGACCGGCCCGCCGGTGCACGGGGCGGGCGGGGCGCGCAGAATCGGGGAGGGGACGACCGGGCTATCCAGGGAGCAGGCGATGGACGCGACGGAGTCCGCGGGGCCGGAGCAGACCGTGCGGGTGTTCCTGCTGGACGACCACGAGGTGGTCCGGCGCGGCGTGCGCGACCTGCTGGAGGCCGAACCCGACATCGAGGTCGTCGGCGAGGCCGGCACCTGCGCGCATGCGCTGGCCCGGGTCCCGGCGCTGCGTCCGGACGTCGCCGTCCTCGACGTGCGGCTGCCGGACGGCGACGGCGTGAGCGTCTGCCGGGAGCTGCGGGACGCGCTGCCCGGGCTGGCCTGCCTGATGCTCACCTCGTTCGACGACGACGACGCGCTGCTCGACGCGATCATGGCCGGCGCGTCCGGGTACGTGCTCAAGCAGGTCAAGGGCGCCGACCTGGTCAGCGCGGTGCGCACGGTGGCCTCGGGCCAGTCCATGCTGGACCCGGCCACCACCCGCAAGTTGATGGAGAGCCTGCGCCATCACGACGAGAGCGCGACCGACGTGGCACTCGCCCGGCTGACACCGCGCGAGCGGGAGATCCTCGCGCTGGTGGGGGAGGGAAAGACCAACCGGCAGATCGGCCAGGAGCTCTACCTCGCCGAGAAGACGGTGAAGAACCACGTCTCGCGGCTGCTCGCCAAACTGGGCGTGGAGCGACGCCTCCAGGCCGCCGTCCTGGCCGCGCACGCCGACGCCGACCACGGGGGAGGCGCGCACGCCGAGGCACCACTGCACCACCGGCCGTGAGCTCCCGCGCGCCCGACGGGGCCCCGCGCCCGACGCGAGCCCGCGCCCGCGCCCGACACCGGGCCCGAGCCCGACGGCCCCCGGGATTGAGCCGAACGGCCCAAGCGCCCACCCCGCCCCCGGCCGCACGGTGGTGGTGAGGGGGAAAGTCTCACCGGCCCGGCCGAGGAGCCCACGATGATGTACTGGAACGATCACGGTATGAGCGGCTGGGGATTCGGCCTGATGACCGTGAGCATGCTGCTCTTCTGGGGTCTGCTGGTCTTCGGCGTGGTGGTCCTGGTCCGGTACGTCGGCCACGCCTCCCAGCACCACCCCGCGGCCCCGCCCCCTGCCGCACCGCCCGTCGCACCGCCGGCCGAGCGGCCCACGCCGGAACGGCTGCTCGCCGAGCGCCTCGCCCGCGGCGAGATCGAGCCGGAGGAGTACCGCCGACGCCTGGACGTGCTCCGCGGCGACCCGCCCGCCGTCGGTTGACAGCCGACGGCTGAGCGCGGACCGGTGACCGCGACCGGCCATCGGCCGACCGCGAACCGCTGAAGGCACGCACCCCTGGAGACGGCCATGACCACCCTCACCCTCGACGCCGCCGCGCTGGAGAAGCTCGTGTCCGCAGCGGTCGCCGCACCCTCCCTCCACAACAGCCAGCCCTGGCGCTTCCGGCTCCAGCCGGAGACCTCGACCCTGGAGGTCCGCGCCGCCCGCGAGCGCGCCGTCCCGGCCGCCGACCCCCAGGGCCGCGCCCTGCACATCTCGGTCGGCGCGGCACTGCTCAACCTGCGCGTCGCCGCCCGCCACCTCGGCTGGGCACCGGACGTGCGCCTGCTTCCCGACCCGGCCGAACCGGACCTCTTCGCCGCCGTCCGGCTGGACGCCCCGGCGCCCGTCCGGCTCCCCGGCACGGACCAGCTGTACGAGGCGGTCTGGCACCGCCACACCATCCGCACGCCGTTCACCGAGGACCCGGTCCCGCCCGTCGTCCTCGACGAACTGGTGACGGTCGCACGGGCGGAGGACGCCGTCCTGTACTTCCCCGGCCACGACGAGACGGACCGCCTGCTGGAGCTCACCGCCGAAGCCGAGCGGCGCAACACCACCGACCAGGCCCAGCTCACCGAGAGCCGTCACTGGATCCGCAGCGGGGACGCCGTCCCGTACGGCATCCCCGCCACCGCCCTCGGGCCGCAGGACCGGGCGGGCCGGCTGCCGATGCGGGACTTCGCGGCCATCCGGCCGGCCGAGCACCGCACCCCCGCCACCTTCGAACGCGAGCCGCGGATCGCGGTCCTCGCCACCGACCGCGACGAGCCCGCGGACTGGCTGCGCGCCGGCCTCGCCCTGGAGCACGTGCTGCTCACCGCCACCGTCCACGGCGTCCGCGCCTCGCTGCTCCACCAGGCGATGGAGTGGCCCTACCTGCGCTGGGCCGCCCGCGAGCCGCACCTGCGCCCCGGCCACGTCCAGATGCTGATCCGCCTCGGCTACGGTCCCGAGGGCGCGCCCACGCCGAGGCTGGCCACCGCCGACGTGCTGGAGGACCCGGAGGCGTAGGCACCGCCCGTCGGGGGCGCCCTCGGCCCCGACCGCTGTCAGCCGCCGACCGCCGTCAGCCCCGACCGCTGTCAGCCGCCGACGGACAGCTCGTGGTAGCGGCCGACCGTCTCGAAGCCGAGCGCCGTGTAGAGCGCGACCGCCGCCGGGTTGGCCGCCTTGACGTTGAGGGCGACGTGATCGGCCGTGCCGACAAGGCGCCGGCAGAGCTCCGCGACCACGGCCTTGCCGATGCCCCGGCCACGGGCACGCGGGTGCGTGGTCACGTTGCCCAGGGCGGCTATGCGCTGCTCGGGCGACCACACGTGCACGCCCGCGACGGCGACCAGCTCACCCTTGTCCCGTACGCCGACGTACTGGCCGGTGTCGAGCATGCGCGGGTCGAACCAGTTGCCCGGGTAGGCGGTCTCGTACAGCGCCAGCAGGTCGGGCAGATCGGCACGGGTGAGCTGCTCGCCCCTGGCCTCCTGGCGCAGCAGTCGGTCGTGGTCGGTCAGGGCCATCTTGAGGTGCAGCCCGTTCGACGCCACGTCGAACCGCGAGCCGAGCACGTCCTCCGCCCCCTCGGCGATGTGGGCGTGGAAGCGCCGGGGGAGCAGGACGAGCAGCCCGTCGAGCAACTCCCGCAGCGTGCCCACGCCTTCGGGTCCGTCGAAGGCGAGCAGGGTCGGCAGCCCCGCGCCGTGGTAGACCAACGCGACGCTGTCGCCGAGGCGGTACCAGTTCGTCCAGGGCCAGAAGAAGTCGTCGAGGTCGCCCAACTCGTAGGCGTGCAGCGCGGGATCGCGACGCAGCAGGGCGGCCAACTCGGCCCGGTCATGGACGGAAACGGGTATCATCCGGCCGATCCTAGGGCGTGCCCGTAGCGAACCCACCGTCGCCCCAGACGCACACGTCTTACTCCGACGCCTTGATCAGTGAGAAGGTAGAAGTCTGGCTGGATCACTAGGGCGCCACGATCTGACGGGCCGAATATGGCCAAACGCGATGGGTGATGAATCCGAAAAATCCCCGAGAGTCGGGCCTTGTGTGCGGACAGGTGCGGCCGGACCATTAAGACATGGATGCGTCTCACAGGCTCATGCACCTGCATCCAGATGAGATGACAGTTGCGCGAGCTCTTCAAAAGCTTGCCGCGCCCGGCGAGCCGGTCGAAGGCGGATTCGGCTCACTCTTAGGGGCGGGGCTCACGTGGATCGACGGGCAGGCCAGGCCCGCTCTGGCGCTGTCGCGCGGGGATCGGGAAGGGACCGTGAGTCTCGATTTCCGGTCCATGGAGTCGGACGGGCTGGAACCTCACTCGAAGGAGTTCGACTCGCTGCTGTTACTGCGGGACTACGTGGTGAAGTCGGTTGGCCCGGCCGGTACCGGTGTAGTGGTTTTCGGGCTTCCGACCCCTAGGAATCTGGTGGGCTCCGGGCATGGCGCACGGTGTTCTGGGAGGCCTTCGACGTTCGGGGCGGCGGTCCGAGCGGCGAACGGAAAGCCGGCATTTCTCACGGCTGGGCACGGAGCGCCGGATGAGGGAGCCGGTGCCTACGACGCAGATGGGGGCGAGCTGGTCGGCTTTGTGGCCGCCACTGTCTATCCGGCGCGCGTGAGGCCCGGGGTGGTCACCCCGGATGTCGCCGTGATCGAAGTCCATGACCCGGGGCGGCACGGCATCCCGCAGGCAGGGTGGCAAGTCGCTCGGGGTCGGGAAGGCGATCTGGTCACGTCGTACGGCAGCGTGACCTCCGGGCGTTCCGGAAAGATCTTCCTCTACCTGGAGGAGTCCCTCAGTGAAGCCGGGCCCGCGGTGGGGCTGCTTGGGCAGGTCTTCATGGTCAGGCCGGCCATATCCGCTGGTGGAGACTCCGGTGCAGTGGTTGTGGATGAAGGGAGCTCCCACCTTCTGGGTCATATAGTCGCAGGCTGGCCCGCGGTAGGTGACTACGAGGGCTACAGCATGTTTCAGGATCTGGACTACCAATTGGGCGCTCACGGCGTCACACTTGCTTGATGGCAGAGCGGGAAGCGAGAGTCAGGGAGTATGCCCGGGCACGGATGGCTGCGGGTGAACTCATCGGTTGGGCTGTCACGCGTGACGGTACCGACCCCGTCGAGGTGACATTCGCTGTTCCTGATGACGTGGATCCTGAGAGTTTTCCCGACGAGATCGCAGGCATGTGTGTGCGGCTGCACGTGATCCACCGCCCAATTGATCTATCGCGCGGGTGAGATTCATGTTCATTTCCGGACCCGTCGAGGTGCCGTGGCCGATAGGGGTCGTGGTGTGTACAGCAGTCGTGGCTGCTGTTGCATGCTTAGTCCTGGCCGCAGTCTTCTCATTCATGGACAAGGCTGAGAACGAGGCTCGAAAGGCCGCACGGGAGGCTGTGCCGACGACGAAGCACAGGGCCCCTGCGGCCGGCGAGGCAGCCCGAAATCAAGCCGCCACCGTGGACTACGCCGCCTTGGCGAAGCTGGCGGAGGCATTGGAAAAGCTGAATCGGGCCGGACGATTCCTGATCGCATCGATATCCTTTGCGGCGGTAGCTTCACTGGCGGCCTCAGCGGGGTCAATTGCTGGAGCCGTTCAGTAATACTGGACGGGCGGGATGTGCCGCCTTGGCAGCTTATTGTGTGCGAGTGCTGGCCGTCCTTGCGAAAGACCGGGCCGCTGGTGGAAATTCCTCCGTCACTGGGTCGGCTGCCCGGAGGTCCCTTCCTCCGCCAGCGGGACGCGCCACTCCACAGCGGTGCCGCCGCTCTCGGGGCGGGGGCCGGCCGTGAAGGTGCCGCCGAGGGCGGCGGCGCGGTCGGCGAGGTTGGCCAGCCCGCTGCGCCGGCCGCCGGCCGGCAGGCCGACGCCGTCGTCCGTCACGGTCAGCGACAGCTCGGACCCGGCGGTGAGCGTCACCTCGGCCGAGCCGGCGTGCGCGTGCCGGGCGACGTTGGACAGCGCCTCCTCCAGAACGGCGACGGCCGCGTCCGCGATCTCGGCGGGCACGGTGACGTCGAGCAGGCCGGACATCCGCAGGCCGGGGGTGAAGCCGAGGGTCCGGGCGGCCCGCTCGACCACCTCGACCACCCGGCTGCGCAGACCGGTCGCGGCCGGGCCGCTCTCGCGCAGGCGCAGGCCGAAGATGGTGGCGCGGATGGTCCTGGCCGTCTCGTCCAGGTCGTCGATCGCCCGCAGGACGCGGTCTGACGCCTCCGGGTGGTCGATGAAGCGGGTGGCACCCTGAAGGGTCATCCCGGTGGCGAAGAGCCGTTGGATCGCCAGGTCGTGCAGGTCGCGGGCGATCCGGTCGCGCTCCCGCAGCAGCGCCACCTGCTCGGAGTCCCGGCGCCGCTCGGCCAGCTCCATCGCGACGGCGGCCTGACCGGCGAAGCCCAGCAGCGGGCCGGACTCCTCCTCGCCGAACAGCGCCGACCCCGCCGCCCGGGCCAGCATCAGCACGCCGCGCACCCGGTGCTCCGTGGTGCCGATCGGCACCGCCACCGCCGGGCCCAGCCCCTCCCAGCGCGGCGGCCCGGACGTGATCCGGGGGTCCTTGCGCACGTCGGGGCTGACCACCAGCCCGCCCGTGAGGACCGCGGCACCGACGAAGGAGCCGTGCACCGGCAGCACGAGGCCGCGGTGCGCCTGCTCGCCCAGCCCGGCGGCGATCCGCACCTCCAGCGCGCCGCCGTCCGGCAGCGGCAGCGCGACGACGGCGAGGTCCGCGCCGGAGATCCCGGCGGCCCGGGCGACCAGCAGGTCGAGGACGTCCGGTTCCTCCTTCCCCGACAGCAGGGCGTTGGTCACTTCGGCGCTCGCCGCCAGCCACTGCTCGCGCAGCCGCGCCCGCGCGTACAGGCGGGCGTTGTCGATGGCGACCCCGGCGGCGACGGCGAGGGTGGCCAGCACCGACTCGTCCTCGGCGTCGAAGTCGGCGCCGCCGCGCTTCTCGGTCAGGTAGAGGTTCCCGAACACCCTGTCCCGGACCCGGATCGGCACCCCCAGGAAGGAGCTCATCGGCGGGTGGTTGGCGGGGAAGCCGTACGAGGCGGGGTGGTCGGAGATCCGGGAGAGCCGCAGCGGCTCGGGGTGCCGGATCAGCTCGCCCAGCACGCCGTGGCCGGACGGCAGCGCGCCGATCAGCTTGATCCGCTCCTCGCTGACGCCGACCGGGATGAACTGCGACAGCCGCCGGTCCTCCCCGATCACGCCGAGCGCGCCGTACTCGGCGTCCACCAGGGTGACCGCCGCCTCCACGATGTGCTGGAGCGCCTGGGTCAGCTCAAGGTCGCGGCCGACCGCCAGCACCGCCTCCAGCAGGCTGTGCACCCGGTCGCGGGTGCCCCGGGCCGTGTCCAGACGGGCCTGGAGCTCGTCCAGCAGCTCGTCCAGACGCAGCCGTGGTACGGGGGCGGAACTCTCCGATGCGCTGCCCAAGGGATCCTCCCTGGCTCGCCCTACGCCACCGACCAGCCTAGGGCCGGACTTCCGACTCCCGCCTGCCTGGCGTTCGACGACGGGTCCCGGACAGGCCCCCGAACACCCCCGAACACGCCCCGGCCGGCCGGCTGACCTGTCCGCCCCGCCCGCGTGGGCGTCGCCGTCCGTCGCCGGGGTGTCGCCCTCCGTCGCCCCGGGGCGGTGGTCAGGGCCGGTCGGCCCAGGGCCGGGGCCGCGCGCCCCTGGCGGCTGCCGCGGTTCGGCGGAACGCTGGAGGAGTAGCGGAAGTGGAGCGATCGGAACCGGGCCCCCTCCGGGCCGGCCGCCACCTGCGTCCGCCACCGCCCGCGTCGGCCGCCACCTGCATCGGCTGCCGTCCGGGCCGGCCACCACCCGGCTCCCCGCCGCCCGGCTCCGACGGCGGGGGAGGACCGAGGAGCCCGAGAGGAGTGACCGGGAGATGAAGGCGCTGACCTACCACGGACCGGGCCGCCGTACCTGGGGAGCGGTCCCCGACCCCGTCCTCCGCGACGCCGAGGACGCGATCGTCCGGGTGGACGCGGTCACCATCTGCGGCACCGACCTGCACATCCTCAAGGGCGACGTCCCCGAGGTCGTCGAAGGCCGCGTCCTCGGACACGAGGCCGTCGGCACCGTCACCGAGACCGGGCCGGGCGTGCGCACCGTCAAGGCCGGCGACCGCGTCCTGGTCTCCTGCATCTCGGCCTGCGGCCGCTGCGCCTACTGCCGCGCGGCGGCCTACGGCCAGTGCACCGGCGGTGGCGGCTGGATCCTCGGCCACCTGGTCGACGGCTGCCAGGCCGAGTACGTCCGCACCCCCTTTGCCGACAACTCGCTGCACCGGCTGCCCGAAGGGGTCACGGACGAGGCCGCGCTGCTGCTCGCCGACATCCTGCCCACCTCCTACGAGGTCGGCGTCCACAACGGCCGGGTGGGGCCCGGCGACACCGTCGTGGTCGTCGGCGCGGGCCCGATCGGCCTGGCCGCGATCCTCACCGCCCGGCTCTACAGCCCCGCCCGCATCATCGCGGTCGACCTCGCGCAGGCCCGCCTGGACGCCGCCAAGCGGTTCGGCGCGGACACCACCCTCACCGTCGCCGACGCGACCCCGGAGGCGGTGCGCGAACTGAGCGGGGACGGCCTGGGCGCGGACGTGGCGATCGAGGCGGTCGGCGTGCCCGAGTCCTTCGAACTCTGCACCCGCGTCGTCCGGCCCGGTGGGCGGGTGGCGAACGTCGGCGTGCACGGCAAACCGGCTCTGCTGCACCTGGAGGAGCTCTGGATCCGCAACCTCACCATCACCACCGGCCTGGTCGACACCCACAGCACCCCGCTGTTGCTCAACATGCTCGCCGCAGGCCGGCTGGACGTCGCCGGGCTGGTCACCCACCGCTTCGGCCTGGCCGAGATGCAGGACGCGTACGACGTCTTCGCCGACGCCGGGGAGAACGGCGCCCTGAAGGTCGCCCTCTTCCGGGCGTGACCCAGGGGCACCGGCGGGGGACCGCCGTGACGAGCCGAGGAGCCACCGTGAACCACACCCCCGACCCCGACGTCATCGGACGGGCCGACCCCGCCGACGTCGCCCGCCGCGTCGTCGAGCGGCGCGACCAGCTCGGCATGACCGACCAGATGCTGGCCTACCAGGCCGCGATGGCACCCCGCTACCTTCGGCACCTGCTGAACGCCGGCCCGGCCTTCGACCCGGCCGGGTTCGCCCGGATCGGCGGAGCCCTGCGGATGTCCTGGTCCGAGTTGCTGGAGGGCCGCGCCGACGCCCCGCCGGGACAGTCCGAACCCGGGCCGCGACCGCTCCTGCTCCACCTCACCGAGCCGGAGTGCTGGGCGCTCATCGGCACCCACGGCATCGGCCGGGTCGGACTCCCCGTCCAGCCGGGGCCGGCCGTCTACCCGGTCAACTACGCGGTGACCGAGGGCACGATCGTCTACCGCACGGCGGCCCGGGGCAGCGCCGCGCCGGCGGACGGCTCGCCGGTCTCGTTCCAGGTCGACCACATCGACGACCACCTGAGTCGCGGCTGGAGCGTGCTGGTGCTGGGCGAGGCGCACCACGTTAACGACCCCGACGAGGCCGAGCGGCTCTCGCAACTGCCCGGCACCACCCCGTGGGCCGGCGGCGACCGTCCGCTCTGGGTACGCATCCGCCCCGACGAGATCACCGGCCGCCGCCTCGGCACCGCCTGACGGGCCGTCGGCCCCGGCGGCGACCGCCCGCGGCCCGGCGGTCGGCGCCCGCTGTCCGCGGCCCGCTGCCCGGAGTCGGAGGTCGTGGAATCCGGGGTGCTGGTAAGAACCCTGTCACCAACCGCAGACGGCGGTGATCAGTCCTATGCCCTGGAGGGTGGGGGCAGCGGGGCAGCTCTGTCGTGTTGGCCGTTTCGGCGAGCGTGAGATGGCCTCCCTTCAGCTCGGGCACCTCGTTGCAGATGGTGTTGCGGGAGACGCCGAGGAGCTTCGCGATCGAGGTGACGGTGTTCTCCGGGCAGGCGGGCAGGCGGGCAGGCGGACAGGTCGCGGGCGTGACGTACGGTCACCTCATGCCGTGGGCCGCCTGAACTGCCGGGCGGCAGGATGCACATGCATGCGTCCCAGCGTGGTACGCCGCTCGGCAGGACACCGGGCGGCTACGGCGGGCCAGCGGCTCCACCCGCGGCCGGCCCTTTTCAACCCGGCTTCGAAGATCGCCTCTCGAAGCAGGCGGCCCGGATCTCAACTCCCACGCCGGGATGGCGATCTGGCGCAACCGGGCCATTGGTGCCCGCCGCCTGACCGGCAAGAGCAGCATCGCTTCCGTCCTTCGGCACCATGCCCGCGATGCCCGCCGGCCGCTCACCCTGCTCGGAAGAGGGGTCTGAGTTCATGGATACCAGGGCGTCGCGTACGGGCCCGTTGGCGTTGTCCTCTGCGGGGCCCGGGTCAGGGGCGCCCCGGCGGTGGTGCGCGCCCTCCAGGGGGCTGCCACGGATCGTCGAGAGGGCCTGGCGCGCCTATCCTTGGAGGAGGCGGCTGTAGAGGATTCAGTAATACCTCCGGCGCCGATGAGATCGGACCACCGCCCGGCCTCCGCTGAGGACTCTCCCGGAACTGGCGTGTTCCCCGGACCTGCGTTTGCCAACGAAGTCTCAACGGAAGAGAAGCTTCGATGGACACCGTTATTGTCACCATGCAAGCCGCACAGATGGTCACAGCCGGTCAGGCGGTCCGCATCACCGGATTCCCGGCCACCCCCGGATCGCCGGCCACCCCCGTCACCCCTGCCGTCGCTCCTGCTGTCCCGCAGAGCAACAACCCCGACGACGAGACGTTGCATACCCTTCCGTTCTTTGGGATTGCTCTGCAGACAGCGGACGCCAAGACGAAGGTCGACGTTCAAATAGGCGGTGTTGTCCGAATAGACGGCGCAGTCTTCGGCGGCCTGGGCCCCGGAAAGTCTGGCGCGGTTGGCGTCAACAGTTCGGGAAAACTCGTGCGGGCTAACGCCGTGCGCGTGCGCAAAAACGATCCGAAAAAAGAAAAAGTCTGCATCAGTGCTCCGAACTGGATCGGTGACTGTGACGCTTCGGGCATGGTGACAATCCGGCCCCGCCGCGACACGCGGCTGAACGTGCTCGACTTCGGAGCGGCAGGGGATGGAAAGACCGACGACACGGACGCGCTCCAAGATGCGCTGGACTGCGCAATGCGACTCGAAAAGATGACTGATGAACCGGCGTCCGACGGAAAAGTCGTCTACCTGCCTCCGGGCGACTACCTGATCAGGAAGCCTCTTGTCGTCTCGAACGGTTGCATTCTGGAGGGAGCCGGCTTTGGATTCAGAGGAACTTCCCGCATCATCGCAGATGTTGCAGGCGAAAAGGCGGATTTCAACCTCTCCACCAGGACCAATCCCCTTGAACCCCCTCCACACGACCCTCCAATCCCTCCAGGTATCGGCGGCGGTATCGGTCAAGTCGGAGTAGGCGCCGGAGAGACCGTTTATTGCGCAATTGCTCTGACGGGCTATTGGACCGGATCGCCCGATCGCGGTCGTGCGGACTATGCTGTGCTTCGCCAGTTCACCCTCGAGTCGAGGCCCCTGCAAGCGAGGGGTACCACCGAGGTCGATCTCCATCAGGCCCCGCAGATGGATGGCGTACGAGTTCTGGCGCACGGCCCGTGGATCGAGAAGGTGCGGGTCATTGGCTTCAGGCGTAACGGAATAACGATATACGCAAGCTACCCGCCTCGCTTCACGCCGGAAGTCAATGCCAACCTCACACAGATACGTGATTGCCTCATCATTAGCAATGGCCAGCATGGGCTCGACATCGGCAGCGAGGGTAAGGATAATGCAAATACCATGCTGGTCATGAACGTCTCTGCCACACAAAACGGGCGTGATGGAATTCATGATGCTTCGTATCTCGGCTGCACCTTCGTTTCGTGTCACGCCGAAGCAAACCAGCACCGAAACATCAGCTCCGAAAGCGATGGCGCATGGTCCGTATACGTCGGTTGCTATGCTGAAGTGGATGCACCAGCGGTATTCAAGGGGGGTGGCCATGCCGCTGTGGTCGGAGGGGACATGGATATCACCCCGGACTCAAAGTACTGGGGCTTTGGCGCCGTCAGAGGAGGACCTGGACCCTCTGCCCTGAAAGTGACAAACAACCACTCCGAAGTGCACTTGTATCGGATCGTCAACGGTGGGATCGATATAGATGTGGGCGAGTTGCAGACGCCGCCCGACCCCCCACCAAGGGACCCACCCATCCCACCCTACCCCGCGCAAGGGTACCTATTTCGAGCAATAGTCGGCGGGCATACTCTCGGAGCTAGTCCGGAAAACCCGACCGGTATGCCTATTCAATGGTCCACCGAGGTCCCAACAGAAGGGGGCTTGACAAAAGATCGCGAGGTGATATGGGAATGCGTGGGCAAATGCCCGCCTTCGATCGTAACGTCCAACGCCCTCGGAAGCAATGCGGATTCCACGATCATTCAGGATATTCAGTCCGTGACGATGGACGGCAAGCTGAAACCCGTCGACGGGGATTCCCTCTTCCGTACCCAAGTCCAGATATCTCGGGATCCTGACAGCGATGACGCTCGTATCGGCAGGATTGAAACGTCCCTTCTGAGTGGTGGGTCTTTCCATACGTGCTATCAAAACGCGTACGAAAACGGTCCGCGTCCCGGTGCACTGATGCTTCCGGAAGCCTGGATTGGAAGGCCTGACAATAACGGGGAGCGGCGAATCTGTGTTGTTTATGGCGGAACTCCGTTCGATACCCTTGCAGGTAGCTCAAACTTCTACCGCCCGGGTGATCTGATCCTCAATGGCCTTAGAGATGCAGAGCGCGAAGGCCCGATCGGGTGGGCGGTGCGGGCTCCGTGTGGAAGGGGGCGAGCGGCTTCTATCTGGGCGCCCGGGGCGCACTACATCATCGGGCAAACCGTCAAGCCGAATCCCCCCAATGACTTCCTGTATCGGCTGACCGCCTACAAGCCCGGTGGCCCGTTGAACCCGCACGACAACATCTCCGGTCCAAGTCAGCCGCGGTCCTGGAGCCGGGACCTGCCCCAGCAGGTTGGAGTGGTCACTGAGGATAATTGTCTGAAGTGGGAGACGCTCTATGACTTGGATGTCATCGCAAACAGAAAGTACCTTGAGCCGATTCCACAGGGCGTGCCAGATCAGAAGGACTCGACCACGACGGACATTACCCAGCTGAGAAATGATTTCAACGCACTTCTTGCCAAGCTGAGAGCGGCGCACCTGTTGCGAGAGTAAGCGGAGGCGGACGGGACTGATACCGGGGATGCCGCATCTCATCGACTCCGCCATTGACTGAGCTGAGCGTGGTGAAAGCTGATGGCACAGCGGGCCGGTGGCACTTCGAAGGCGGAGCCAGTATGACTCTTGTGTCGCCAACTATGCGAGCACACGAGCGTCGTGACGGTATGACACCGTGCAGGGAGGCATAACTTTTCCACCTCCGAGCACGCCCTGCGCGATGTCCGAGACGTGGGACAGGTCCGCATGCGCTGGATCGGCCACACACTGGGCGCCGAAGCCGACTTCGTCGTCGCCCCGCAGCTCACCGTGGTCCAGGCCCACGAACTCGCGGTCGCCGCCGAACACGCCTCATCCACGCCGTCCCCCGGCCGACTGCCGCCGGCGTCCACACCGATGTGACCGCGGGTCACGGCAAAGCAGACGCCGCACTCGCCCACCACACCGAAGCCTGAACCCCGACAACCCTCCAGGTTCAGAATCGGGCACTCGCGGATCCCTGGGGCTCAGCACCGACTGCTCGACGGCCGCAGCGGTACGAGGGAGGGGACCCGTCGAGCCCGCAGTGAGGTTCAGGCGGGTGTCCATGTCGAGATTTACCTCCCCGTACGGGCGGATGTGGGACCAGAACAGCGGGGTCAGGCCACGTCGGTCGGCGGGTGTGAGAAGTTCGGCATGAACAGATCCGGCGGTAGCCCGATCGCCCGCACCGTCAGCAGCTTGTCGATCTCGGTGAGCATCGTCACCAGGCTCACGTTGCCCGGCGCCTCCTTGATCGTCCCCAGCACCGGCGGCGCGTCCTTACCCTCTCTGCCACCGCCTGCGGGTCCCAGCGGAGGACGGGCCGTGATCGCCGATCGTCCTCGCTGGGCCTCACTCGCCGGAGTTCTTGCCGGAACCCCAATCCGGCGGTATCCCCCACGCGCCCGGCCGCACCGTCGAGGATGGCCCCATGCCCCACGTACTCGAATCCCCCCGCCCCGACGACGCCCTGGCTCTCGGCCCTCTTCAGCTGAGGGTCTGGCTGGAGACGTATCCCTGTGAGGACGCCGGGATCGACGAAGCCTGGATCCGCGAGCAGCACGGCTCCTCCGCCACGGCGGACGGGATCGCCGGGTGGCGGGCGTTCATCGAGGCGGCGCTGCGGCAGCCGGACCTGCTGTTCTGCCTCGTCGCCCGCTCCGGGGCTGAGGCCGTCGGGTTCGTCTGCGGCCGCCGGGACGAGGCGGTCACGCTCGGCCCGATGTACCTGTTGAACGAAGCCCAGGGCCAGGGGCTCGGCGACCGGATGATGCGCGAGTTCCTCGTGTGGGCGGGGGACACACCCGTGCGGCTGTGGGTCACCGACTACAACACGCGCGCGATCCGCTTCTACCGGCGTCACGGATTCGAGGCCATGGGCGAGCGCGAGCTCTGGCGCGGGAGGCTGCCGAACCTGCGCATGGTACGGGAGCCGTGAGCGCTGCCCAGGGAGCACCAGTTGGCGCGCTGCCCCTTGGACGGGGAGGGAGGGCTCGGCGAGCAGGCGGGGGTCGCGGCGGTGACCTCAGGCGCCGCCGTCCGCGCCGGCGACTTCGGCGCCGTCTGAGTCTCCTCGCCGAAGGCCGCGCCGCCCTGCCCCGGGCGGCGCGGGCCCGGAACCCGACGGGGCGGCGCGCGAGCTTGCGGAACTCGTCGCGGCCGGTCGGAGATCGCTGCGATGGACACGGAGCACGTTGCCTTCGGGGTCGGCGAGGACTCCCAGCCGGAGCCGTCAGGATTCCGGGGCGACGTCAAGCGGTCAGCGCATCACCGCTGGTTGGGGGTGCAGTAGAGGCCGATGCCTCGGGGCACCACTGGTCAGGACACCGGCCCTTGCCTGTCCCGCAGTCGCCCGGCGAACGCCTGCGCGGCGGCCAGGTCCTCGATGTTCGGCCGCTGTTTGTTGATACCGCCGACGAGCTTGAAGGGCGTCCAGGTGTCGAACCCCCGGCATGAGAAGCTCCCCTCCACCTGGAAGCCCTTTCCTTCGAGGAGTCGGACCAGGGGGCGGGTGAAAGGCGCCGGCGGGATCTCGGGGAGCCCGCTGGTGGCGAACACGAACGCCCGGCCCCGCCTGGGGGGAAGTGCCTTGACGAGGTCGGTCAGGCGGGGGTGGAGCCTGCCGTAGAAGACGCCCGAGCCGAATCCCACGAGGTCGGCGTCGGCCAGCTCCGCCAGGTCGGCCTGCTCGGGGGAGACGACCTTCGCGCCCAGAACCTGGGCCATGCCGGCGGCGATGCGACGCGTATTGCCGTGCGACACGGAGGCGCACACGATGACGGTCTTCATCCTCACGATCCCTTCTCTCGCTTCCGGCATGAAGACAGGGCACCGGCGTCAGATGTGACACCACCCAAGTGTGATGGCGGCCACACCGGATGGACGGCGACGAGTCCCCGGCCGCTCAGTGGTCGAGCCATGGATGGTGATGGTGCCGGCCAGGACCGGCGCGGAGACGGGTGTGGCCACCGATGATCATCGGCGTGTGAAGACGGAAGACCGGTCGGTGGCTGCGGGCCGCAGCAGAGATCCCCTCCGTTGGCGGGAGGCGCTCGATGTGGCCACGGGGCGGACCGCGGACCGGTTCGCCCGGGTGGAACCGCGGCGCCGGGCACGGGCGTTCGTCCTGGACCTGCTCGCGGACCTGCTCAGGCCCGGGGCGCGCCGGCCGGGCGGGCCTGCTCGCGCAGCAGTTCGCGGACCAGCGAGAGCGCCGGCCACCGCAGCCGGCCGTGGCGCGCCACCGCGTACGCGCGCAGCACGACGGGCGGGTCGTCCAGCGGGACGAAGCGCACGCCGGGGACGGCCGGCCGTCCCGCGGGCAGCAGCGCCACGCCCAGGCCGGCGGCGACCATGTGCTCGACCAGGCCGAGGCTGTCGGCGCGGTGGGTGACCCGGGGGTCGAACCCCGCCATCGAGGAGAGCGTGCGCACCACCGTCTCGTCGGCGGTGTGGCGGGAGTTGACGATCCAGTCCAGCCCGGCACAGGCGGTGAAGACCCGGACGGCGCCGTCGGCGGGTACGTCCAGGCCCGCCGGTACGCCCAGCCCGCACCGGGCCGTCCACAGCGGGGCCGCGTCGGCCGAGGGGTCGACCGGGGCCGGCGCGAGGTTGTAGTCGTAGGTGAGCGCCAGGTCCACCGTGTCGTCCGCCAACAGCGCCAGTGACTCCGGCGGTTCGTGCTCGCGCACCAGCAGCCGAACCCGCGGGTACGCCTCGGCCAGCCGGACGACCAGGGGGAGAAGGTGGTCCCGCACCCCCGTGAGGTAGCCGGCCACCCGCACCGTGCCGTTCGGCTCGGCGCCCGCGCTCAGGTCGATGCGGGCGGCCTCGACCGCGTCCAGGATGCGCGCCCCGTGCTCGGCGAGCCGTCGGCCGGCCGGGGTCAGCCGCACCCCGCGCCCGTCCGGTTCGACGAGCACCTGTCCCACCTCCTTCGACAGCGCGGCGAGCTGCTGCGACACGGTCGAGGTCGTGACGTGGAGGCTCTCGGCGACGGCGCGCATCGAGCCGAGGCGCGTCAGCTCGCAGAGCAGGGCGAGTCGGCGGGTGTCCATCACTCCATCGTTCATGATTCATGAACGGACTGTCCAGAAATGGCACGTGGACGGCAATGGTCATCAGGCGGTCCAATGATCCCCATGACCCCGTACAAGCAGGCCCCGCCGAGCCGTGGCGGCTCCCGGTCCGGCGCTGCCATGGCACTCGCCGCCATGACCAGCGTCCAGGCCGGCCTCGCCCTCTCGGCCGCCCAGTTCGACCGGCTGGGCCCGGTCGCCGCCGCCTGGCTCCGGCTGGTCTGGGCCGGGCTGATCCTGCTGGTGCTGGCCCGGCCCCGGCGCGCCGACTTCACCCGCGCCGGCCTGCGGGCCTGCCTGGCCCTCGGCGTGGTCACCGCGGGGATGATGTCCCTGTTCATGCTCGCCGTCGCCCGCATCCCGCTCGGCACGGCGAGCGCGCTGGAGTACCTCGGCCCGCTCGCGGTCTCCCTGTACGGCGGGCGCCGGGCCGGTCTGTTGCGGTGGAGCGTGCTGGCCGGCGCGGGAGTCCTGCTGCTGACCGAACCCTGGCACGGCGGCACGGACCTCGTCGGCATCGCCCTCGCGCTCGGCGCCGGCGCCTGCTGGGCCGGTTACATCGTCCTCACCCAGCACGCCGGCGACCAGGTGGAGGGCCTCAAGGGACTCGCGGTGTCCCTGCCGACCGCCGCGCTCGTCACCACCGTCCTCGCCGGCCCGTCCGCGATCGGCGGGCTCACGCCCTCGCTGGTGCTCGTCGGCCTGCTGCTGGCCGCACTCGCGCCGCTGCTCCCGTTCTGCCTCGAACTCCTGGCCCTCCGACGGCTCACCACCGGCGCCTTCGGCACCCTGATGAGCCTGGAGCCGGCCATCGCCACGGCCATCGGCGTCGTGCTGCTCGGCCAGGTCCCCGGTCCGGCCGGCCTGGTGGGCGTCGCCTGCGTGGTGACCGCCGGTGTCGCCGTCGTCCGCACGGGTGGGCGTGCACCCGCCGAAGCTCCCCGCACCCCGGCGGCCGCGGAGGAGCCCACCACGCCGGTGCCCGTCCACCAGGCCGGGTGACCAGGCCGGGTGACCGGGCGGGGTGACCGGGCGGGGTGACTGGGCCAACGCGTGGCCGGCCTGCCGGTGAGTGGCCGGCGGGCCGGTGGGAGGAGTCCGGCGGATGCGGAGGATCGCCGGGGCCCGAAAGTCCCGGTCGGGAACCTGGGAGGCCTGTCACCCTGGGTGGATGCTGCTCAAGCTGACCGGCTCCAGCGGAGCGGGCAAGACCACACTCGCCTTCGCCGTCGCCGACCGACTGGACGGGGTCGTGGTGCACGACTTCGACGAGGTCGGCGTCCCGGCCCCGCCGATCCCGCCCGGCTGGCGCAATCGCACGACCGAGGTGTGGGTGCGCCGCGCGCTGGAGTACCAGGCCCGCGGAACGGACCTGCTGCTGTCCGGCAACTCGCCGTTGGGCGAGGTTCTGGCCGCTCCCTCGGCCCCGTTGCTGAACGGGATCGCCGTCTGCCTGATCGATGTCGCGGACCAGGACCTGCGCGACCGACTCGCCGTACGCGACGGCGGCCGATGGGACCAGGCCGCCACCGACGCCTTCTGCGGCTGGGCGGCCTGGCACCGCGGGCACGCCCGCGACCCGCGCTTCCGGCCCGACGTCATCATCGACGGGAGCCGGCCGGAGATGGCCTGGCACCGGTGGACCACGTGGACCGCAGAGGACCCGCGATGGCGCACCCATCTGATCGACACCACCGGCCGGTCCCTGGCGACGTCCGTGGACCAGGTGGAGCGATGGGTCACCGAACAGCGCGAGGCACACCGGTCGGGCCGGCTGGCCCTCGCCCGAGGCTGGGCGGACGAGACTCCCCGTCCGACCGGCCACGATGCCTGATCCACGGGTGCGCGCGTCCTGACGCCCTGACGTCCTGACGCCTTCCGGGCCTGCGCCCATCGACCCCGGGCCTGACGCCCCCCGGCTCCGCAACCCGTTCGCCGGCGCCCCTGCCCCGGCCCCCGGGCGGGTGCCCGGGCGCCGTTCCGCTGGTCGCGGGGGCTCTGCCAGAATCGGGGTCGTCGCTGGAGAAACGGCAGGGACACGGCAGGGGCACGGCGGGGACGAGGAGGGCACCGGTGGGCGGCGACGTAGAGCGGTCGCGCATTCCACAGCTGCGGTTGGACGAGCTGCTGGAGGAGCTCCAGGCGCGGATCGACGCGGCCCGGGGCACCCGCGACCGGGTGCACAGCCTGCTGGAGGCCGTGCTGTCGGTGGGTCGCGAGCTGGATCTGACGCAGGTGCTGCGGCGGATCGTCGAGGCGGCCGCCGTGCTGGTCGACGCCAGGTACGCCGCGCTCGGCGTGATCGGGCCGGACGGCGAAACATTGTCGCAGTTCCTGACGGTGGGCCTGTCGGAGGAGGAGATCGCGCGGATCGGCCCCTACCCGACCGGCAAGGGGCTGCTCGGCGAGCTGATCCGGCACCCGGAGGCGCTGCGGCTGGCCGACCTCAACGAGCACCCGGCCTCCTACGGCTGCCCGGCGCACCACCCCACGATGCGGACCTTCCTCGGCGTCCCGGTCCGGGTGCGCGACGAGGTGTTCGGCAATCTCTACCTCACCGACAAGCGGGGCGGCGAGGAGTTCGACGCCGACGACGAGTCGGTGATCGCGACGCTGGCCGTCGCGGCGGGCGTCGCGATCGACAACGCCCGGCTGTACGAGGAGGCGCAGCGCCAGCAGCGCTGGCTGAGCGCGAGCGCGGAGATCAACCGGACCCTGCTGTCGGGGACGTCCCGCTCGGACGTCGTGGAGCTGATCGCGCAGCGGGCCCGGGAGATCACCGGGGCGGACCTGGCGGACGTCTCCGTGCCGGTCGCCGGGACGGACACGCTGCGGGTGGAACTGGCGCTCGGCGGGGACACCGCCGGGCGGCTGGGCCTGGTGGTGGCGCAGGACGGGTCGCTGTCGGGCAAGGCGTGCGCCGACGGCTCGCCGGTCACCACGGCCGACTTGGACGGCGATCCGCGGCTGACCGCCGGCCCGCGTCGCTTCGAGGGCCTGGGGCCGGCCGTGGCGGTGCTCGCCCCGCTCAGCGAAAGATCCGGAACTGTCCTCGACGGAAGGGCAGCTGTGCTTGCATGGCGGTCTCCTGCGGCCAGTGCAGCAC
>NZ_JBHJUK010000081.1:0-39712 GCF_042266225.1 Kitasatospora sp. NPDC056181 | reverse complement strand
GACGTGCTCAGCGGAGATGAGTTCGGCGGTGATGTGTTCGGTGGTCGCCTGCCGCACGGCCATCGGGACCACGCCCCGTCTACTCGGCGACGGCGACGTACCGCCACTGGTCGTCCGGATTGCCGGGCTCGGAGAGGTCGAGCGCGACACCGGGCAGCGCCTGGCGCAGGCGCTGCTGCGCCGCCTCCGTCAGGTAGTGGTGGTGCAGGTCCAGCGCCTTGAGATGGGTGAGCGGCTGCCCCTCCAGGAGGGCATCGGCACCCTTGTCGGTGAGCACGCCCATGGAGAGGTTGAGCGACTCCAGCCGGGCCACCACCGGGGCTTGCGCGACCGCGGCGGCGATGTCGTCCTGCGCCTCGCTGTCCTGGAGGCCGAGGTGGCGCAGCGCGGGGAACCGGGAGCCGTCGAGGAAGGGCGCGTAGTCGGCCGGCGTGGAGTCGCCGCCGTACATCTCCACGCCCAGCCAGAACTCCAGCCGCTCCAGCGCGGGGAACTCGCTGTTCGCGACCGCCCGGAGCACCGCGGCCGGCAGACCGCCCGACTCGAACCGCAGTGCCCGCAGCCGGTCATGGCGCAGCGGCTTGAGCGAGACGCCCTCGCCCTCGACCGTCTCCCCCGAGGCACCGCGCACCACCAGTTCCTCCAGCTGGGGGAAGGTCCTCAGCACCGGAGTGACGTCCACCATGTCGATCCAGGAGATCTCGGATTCCTCGTACGTGATGTCCCCGATGAAGAGCGCGCGCAGGGCCGGCAGCCGCCCGGCGGCGGCGAGGATGGCCGCCAGCGGCCCGGCGAAGCTGTCCGGCCCGTCCACCGACCACTCGCCGACGACGACGGCGGTGACACGCTCGGTGTCGACCGTGTCGAGGAAGCGCTGCCACTGCTGCACGAAGCTCATCGGCGAGTCGTACTCGACGCCGATCTTCCAGGCGACCGCCGCCGGATCGGGCAGTGCGGCTCCCTCCTCGACGGCCGGGACGAAGGCGAGGACGGGGAGGCCGTGGAACTGTTCGACGTGCTTGCCGACGGTCATGCGCTGCTCCTTCGGTGGGTGGACCGAACAACTGTCTACCAGCCGGGTCGGACAATCCGGCAGCGGGGTACATACCGGGCGCGTTGTCGGGGTGGCGGCGGCGACCGGGAGATGCGCGACACAGGTCGGACCGCCCGCCGCAGCACGGGGCCTGAGGGTCCGGCGGCCGAGGCGGTGCGAGGCGGTGCGAGGTGGGTCGTGCCCGCCGGCGCTCGGGCGCGCCGTTCGCGCCGGTCGCGCCGGTCGCGCCGCTTCACGCCCCAGTCCGCGCCGGCCGTTATGCCCCCGTCCGCTCCGGTCGCCGCACCCCGGCCTGCGAGGCTTGACCCTTACCCCACGTCAGGCCGGACCGTGGGGCACGTCATGGCAGTGCGGTAACACGGCTACGAGGTGGGACGGATGAGTTGGTCAGTCGGGCAGGTTTCCGGTTTCGCCGGGGTCACGGTGCGGACGCTGCACTACTACGACCGGTCCGGGTTGTTGTCGCCCAGTGAACGCAGCCAGGCGGGCTACCGCCGCTACAGCAGCGCCGATCTGGCCAGGCTCCAGCAGATCCTCTTCTACCGGGAGCTCGGCTTCCCGCTCGACGAGATCGCCACCATCCTGGCGGATCCGCAGGCCAACGCCCTCGACCACCTGCGGGCCCGGCGCGAGGCCCTGGCCGAGCAGATCACCCGGCTGCAGAAGCTCGTCGAGGTCGCCGAACGGGCCATCGAGGTGCAGCGCACGGGGGTCGAACTGACCCCCGACGAGCGGTTCGAGGTGTTCGGGGACGTCGTCTTCGACCTGAGCTACGCCACCGACGCCCACCTCAAGTGGGGCGGGCACGAGGGCCACCAGGAGGCCCTCGCCCGAGCCGCCGGGCACTCCAAGGAGGACTGGCGCCGGCTGATGGCCGAGGCCGCCGCCTGGCGCGGGCAGCTCCTGGCGGCGTTCGCGGAGGGTGCTGCCACCGACAGCGAACGGGTCCTGGACCTCGCGGAGGAGCACCGGCAGCACATCAGCCGCTGGTTCACCCCCTGCCCGCCCGAGATGCACTGCCGGATCGCCGACGACTACGAGGCGGACGCCCGGGCCTTCGCCCTGGTCGTCCCGCCGGTGGACCAGCAGCCCGGCCTCGCCTCCTTCCTCCGCGCGGCCATCGGCGCCAACGCCCGGCGCCTCAGCGAGGGCGGCGCGCCGAACCTCCCCGAGGGCGAGCAGTGAGGATCCTCATCACAGCGGCCGGTTCGCACGGCGATGTCGCCCCCTACACGGGCCTCGGAACCCGTCTGAGCGCGGCAGGCCACGACGTGGCCCTCGCCGCGCCGGAGGGCTTCGCCGCCCTGGTGCGCGGGAGCGGTCTCGACTTCCGCCCGCTGCCGGCCGATCCCCGGGCGACACCGGCCGGCGGCAGGGGTGCCGGTGACAAGGGCGGTGGCGGCAGGCGTGTCGACGACGGGGGCGCCGGCGGTAGGGGATCCTCCCTCATGGCCAGGGCGGCCGCCTTCGTGGACAGCCTCGGCGACGGGCTCGTCGACGCCGCCGCCCCCGGCGTCGACCTGCTGCTGCTCTCCACCACCACCGCCCCGCTCGGCTGGCACCTCGCCGAGTCCCTGGGCATCCCCAGCCTCGGGGTCTACCTGCAACCCGTGCTGCCCACCGGCGAGTTCCCTCCGGTGGTCGGCGGCACGCGGTCGCTCGGCCGCTGGGGCAACCGCACGGCCGGCGCGCTCGGCCAGCGCGTCGTGGACCGCCTGCACACTCGCGCGGCCCGCAGGCTGCGCGAGCGCCTCGGCCTGCCGGCCCTGGCGCAGAGCATCCGGCGGCGGCGTCAGGAGCAGCAGGACTGGCCGGTCCTGCACGGTTTCAGCCCCACCCTGGTGCCCCGTCCGGCGGACTGGCGGCGAGGGCTGGAGGTGGTCGGCAACTGGTGGCCTTACGAGCCACCGGGCAGTCAACTCCCGCCCGAGGTCGAGGACTTCCTCCTGGCCGGGCCGCCGCCGGTGTTCATCGGCTTCGGCAGCATGGCGGCCGGGCACGGGGAGCGGCTGAGCGAGTTGGCCGTCCAGGCGCTCCGGCGGGCGGGGGTTCGCGGTGTGCTCCAGTCCGGCTGGGCCGGTCTGGCCGCCACCGGCGACGACGTCCTGACCGTCGGCGAACTCCCGCACGCCCAGCTCCTCCCGCGCACCGCCGCCGTCGTCCACCACTGCGGCGCGGGCACCTCCGCCGCCGGCCTGCGTGCGGGTGTGCCGACGGTCCCCGTCCCCGTGACGGCCGACCAGCCCTTCTGGGCCGCGCGCCTCGCCGGCCTCGGAGTCGCCACCGCGCCCGTGCCGTTCGCCGGGCTGACGGCCGACCGTCTCGCGGCGGGCATCCGACAGGCGGTCGAGGACGCGTCCTACCGTGCGCGGGCGCAGGCCGCCGCCCGCGCGATGGCGGACGAGGACGGCGCGGCGCGCGTCGCCGAGGCGGTCGCGAGGCTCGCCGGGCGGTGACGTGCGGCCGACGTTCCCGCCGTCCCGCGCGGCCCGTCGTCCGTCGGAGCGGGGAGGCGCGCCGGCCTCGCCGTAGTGGTGATGCGGTCGGCCCCGCGGAACCGGGCGGGCTCGGACGGCTGGTCCGGACGGCGGGCCCGGACGGGTGCTGGCGACGCCTTACCGGGTCGGCCTCTCGGGCCGTGCCGGTCGGGGGCGGTCGCGGAATCCAGGCCACCCGGCACGCTGGTGCGTCGACCTGTCGGCGCCGTGCGCGCATGCCACACCGCCCGCGCCGGAGGGGGCGCGGGCGGTGGATGGGCCGGGCAGCGGTCAGGAGAGCTGGTTGCTGTTGAAGGAGCCGACCACGTTGTCGCCGCCGACGTTGAAGATGTCGCCGCCGGCCAGCTGGTTTCCGGTGCCGATGACGGTGATGGTCGTGGTGGTCACGGTCGGGCCGTCGGCGAAGGCCTGGGCCGGGACGGCCGTCGCGGCGCCGACGGCGGCGAGGAGGACGGCGAGGGTGCGGGCGGTACGGTACATGGCATAAGTCCCTTCGTAGACCAACTTGCCCTTGCACACTAGGTACCGTGGGCGCGGTCCTCGGGGGAATGTCACCCGAACGGGGTGGGTTGCGTGTCGTCCCGGATCGTCGGCGGTTGACGGGGGCTCGCCCCGGGCGCCGCGGCACCGTAAGGGGTGTGACCTACTCCGCGGAAAACCGGTTGGCCGGGGTGGCGGCCGACCGGGATGATGCGGTTATGTCGCGTACGTTCGAAGACTTGATTGCCGAGGCCGAGGCGGTGTCCGTCGACGGTTGGGACTTCTCCTGGCTGGACGGGCGGGCCACCGAGGAGCGGCCGTCCTGGGGGTACCAGCGGCTGCTGGGGGAGCGGCTGGCGTCGGCCTCGGCGGCGTTGGACATCCAGACCGGCGGCGGCGAGGTGTTGGCCGGGGCCAGGCCCGGGGGATTCCCGCCGGCCATGGTCGCCACCGAGTCGTGGCCGCCGAACATCGCCAGGGCGACGCGGCTGCTGCACCCGCTCGGCGCGGTCGTGGTCGCGGATCCGGACGAGCCGCCGCTGCCCTTCGCGGACGAGGCTTTCGACCTGGTGACCAGCCGTCACCCGGCGACCGTCTGGTGGGCGGAGATCGCCCGCGTGCTGAAGCCCGGTGGCACGTACTTCGCGCAACACGTCGGGCCTGCCTCGGTGTTTGAGCTGGTCGAGTACTTCCTCGGGCCGCAGCCCGAGGCGCGGGAGGGCCGTCACCCCGACCGGGAGAGCGCCGACGCGCGGGCGGCCGGGCTGGAGGTGGTTGACCTGCGGTCCGAGCGGCTGAGGGTGGAGTTCTCCGACATCGGGGCGGTGGTCTACTTCCTGCGGAAGGTGATCTGGATGGTCCCGGGCTTCACCGTCGACGCCTACCGTGACCGGCTGCGCGAGCTGGACGCCCGGATCCGCGCCGAGGGCCCGTTCGTGGCCCACTCGGCGCGCTTCCTGATCGAGGCGCGCAAGTAGATCGACTGATCCGGCGGCCGCACCGTGCAGATTGGGGCCGGCCGGCCGTACCTGTCCGTCAGCAGGCCGACCCTACGCCCCGGCCTGCTGGTAGAGCGTCACCAGGAGGCCGTGCACCGGCTCGCCCTCCGGATCCTCCTCCGTCTCGTCGACCAGTGCGGCCAGCGCCTCGGCGAGCCGCGCTGCCTTGGCCGGGC
Organism: Kitasatospora sp. NPDC056181; assembly: GCF_042266225.1. Taxonomy (NCBI): domain Bacteria; kingdom Bacillati; phylum Actinomycetota; class Actinomycetes; order Kitasatosporales; family Streptomycetaceae; genus Kitasatospora; species Kitasatospora sp. NPDC056181. The sequence continues at coordinate 34,506 of NZ_JBHJUK010000081.1, read as the reverse complement.
TGAGTCGGAGGTGGCGCAGTGCCAGGAGGTGGTCGGTGGGGGAGCGGCCCAACTCCTGGGCGATGGCGCCGAGTAGTGCGGCCGTGCCCTCGGCCTGCGGTTCGGTGACGAGGAGCCGCTCGGCGGTTCGCCGGTAGTACTTCTCGGTGCCGCCGCGCACCTGTCGTGTTCCCGCGTCCTGGATCAGCCCTGCCTCGCTCAGCACCCTGAGGTGGTGGGAGATGCTGCCCTTGTTCGCTCCCAGCTGCGCGGCGAGCCGGCTGATCGTCGACGGCTGGGTGCTCAGGGCGAAGAGCAGACGCTGGCGCAGGGGGTGGGCGAGTGCGGTGTGCTGCAGAGGCGTGCTGATCCGCTGGACGTCTTCGTGCGGTTGCGGTTGCAGTTGATTGCTCACCAGATCAAGCGTTAAGCGTGTTTGACGCTTTGACAAGTCGCTGGTCTACTCCCTCCCATGACCTCCACCATATCGCCGCCACCTGCGTTGGACGCCGTTGCCGTCATCGAGTCGATCGCCGACCTGGTCGGCGGGAACTACGTCTTCCCCGATGTCGCCCGGCAGCTGGCGGACCTGCTGCGGCGCCGCAGTGCCGCGGGCTCCTACCGGGCAGAATCCGCCGAGGAGTTGGCCGAAGCGGTCACCGCGGACCTGCGGTCCGTCAACGGCGACCTGCACCTGGCCCTCAAGTACCACGCCGTGCCGGTGCCGAGTGAGCGGGGAGCGGCGGCACTCGCCGCGATGCGAAGGGAATTCGACGCCTCCCTGGGCGGTGTTCCGCGCGTGGAGCTCCTCGACGGCGGCGTCGCGGTGCTGGAGATCGCACCCAAGATGTTCCCGCTGGACTGGGCGGCGCAGCCCCTGACCGCGGCGCTCTCACTGGTGGCTCCCGCCCGCGCCCTCATCCTGGACCTGCGCCGCAACACCGGTGGCGATCCGGACACGGTCGCCTTCGTCTGCGGCTACCTGCTCGACGGCCGCACCCACCTCAACACCATGCTCTCGCGGCAGGGAGAGCTGGCCGAGCAGTCCTGGACGCCCCCGTTCGTCCCGGGAGCCCGCTTCGGCGCCGACAAGCCGCTCTACGTGCTGACGAGCGGAAACACCTTCTCCGCGGCCGAGGAGCTCGCCTACGACCTGCAGCAGCTCGGGCGCGCCGAGGTCGTCGGGGAGGACACCCGGGGCGGCGCGCACCCGCGCGAGGGCTGGACGGTGCACCCGCACCTGGAGCTCAGCGTGCCCGTCGCCCGCGCGGTCAACCCGGTCTCGGGCACCAACTGGGAGGGCGTCGGTGTCCGGCCCGATGTACCGTGCGACGCCGAGGCCGCGCTCGACCGCGCGCTGTCCCTGGCCGTGGCGCGCTTGACCTGACGTCCTCCCTTCCCCGCCTCGGCCCCCGGGAAGCGGGTGCGGATCACCGATGGCTTCGGTCAGCAGGTTCAGATGAGCACCGAGCAGTTCCGCGACTTCGTCGAGCAGGCAGAGCGGGGGCTGTTGGACCGGGCCCCCGCATCCCGAGAGGCCCCGAATCCGTAGCGGATTCACAACCTCGGTGCAGGTTGCGGGCTCACCGGGCATCGACGTGCTTTCGGTGGGCAGCGCCCCGAGCCCTGCCCCCGTGCGCGCGCTGGGCGGCCGCGCGGGGGCAGGCTGCTGGTGGCCGGCCGGTGTCTCGTCGCACCGGCCGGTCCTCGTGTCCGACCCTTCGGACACCCTCAGGTTATTCCGACGCCAGCCGCGGCGTGCGGAGCGGCTCCGTGCGCCGGTTGCCGGTCGCCTCGAAGGCCGCGGCGAGGGCGAGCAGGGCGTTGTCGTCGTAGGCGCGGCCCGCGAAGGTCAGTCCGACGGGCATGCCGGTGTCGGTCATGGTGCCCATGGGCACGGTCACCGTCGGGATGCCGAGGTGGCGGGGCACCAGGTTGCCGTTGGCGACCCAGACGCCGTTGCGCCAGCCGAGGTCGGCGGAGGCCTCGTTCACGTCCATGTCCGCGGGGCCCACGTCGGCGACCGCGGGGAACACCACCGCGTCCAGGCGCAGGTCGTCCATCCACAGCTCCAGGTCGACCCGGCGGGTCTCCTCCAGCCCGCGAAGTCCCTCTTCGAGGTGGGGCATGTCGGTGAAGGAGGCGTACGGGCGCTCGCGCACGAAGCGCGGGTAGTCGCCGATCGTATCGTCGAAGCCGACGTAGCGGTCGGGGAGTTCGCCCTGGTGCTTGGGGAAGATGCGGTCGCCGTCGACCTCGGTCAGGGTGGCGAGCGCGGGGTCGCCGTTGGCCCGCAGGAAGTCGTCCCACGCCCAGGCGGAGAGGTCCTCGATCTCGACCTTGAGGAAGTCGCCGCCGACCAGGCCGCGGGTGGGCAGCGAGGGAGCGGCGGGGCGGTCGGACTCGTAGTTCGACACGACGGGGAAGTCGACCTCGACCACCTCGGCCCCGGCGGCCTCCAGGTCGCGGCGCGCCGCCTCCCACCGGGCGATCACCGAGGGGCGGGTCTCGATCCGCAGGCCGGTCTGGCCGCCGATGCCGCCGTCGGGGTTGGTCCCCGCGCCGGGGTCGGCGTTGATGTACATCCTGGGGACGCCGACGCGCTTGCCGGCGAGCGTGGCGTGCGCCGTCGCCGCGTCCGCGGGAGCGAGTGCCGGGTACGAGGCGGGGCGCACCTGCGACGGTGCGGGCAACGGGATCCACGGCTGCGCGCGCCACAGGTCGCCGCGGGTCTCCGGGTCGTCGGCCACGATGACGTCGAGCAGTTCGAAGAGGTCGGCCATGGTGCGGGTGTGCGGGACGACGACGTCCATGGTCGGGACGAGCGGCCAGTTGCCGCGCACCGAGATCACGCCGCGGCTGGGGGTGTAGGCGCACAGCGCGTTGTACGACGCGGGGGCCCGGCCCGACGACCAGGTCTCCTCGCCGAGGCCGAACGCCCCGAACGACGCCGCGGTCGCAGTTCCCGAGCCGTTGGACGAGCCGGAGCCGTAGGCGCTGGTCAGCCAGTCGGCGCTGTACGGGCTCTCCGCGCGACCGTACACGCCGCGCTGCATGCCGCCGTTCGCCATCGGCGGCATGTTGGTCAGGCCGATGAGCACGGCCCCGCCCGCGCGCAGTCGCTCGATGGCGAACGCGTCGCGCTGGGCGACGAGGTGTTCGAACGCCGGTGAACCGGCCGCCGCCGTCAGGCCCTTCGCGAGGTAGCTGTCCTTCGCGGTGTACGGGATGCCGTCGAGCGGGCCGAGCGTCTCGCCGCGCGCGCGGCGGGCGTCGGAGGCCTCTGCTTCGGCGCGGGCGTCCGGGTTCATCACGACCATCGCGTTGAGTGCGGTGGCGGTTCCGGGTCGGTCGTACGCGTCGATGCGCGCGAGGTACGCGTCGAGCAGGGCGACCGCGGTGGTCTCGCCCTTCTCCAGCGCCGCGCGCAGGTCGGCGATACAGGTCTCCACAACGTCGAATCCGCGCGTCATGCGGGTGCCTCCTGAAGGGTGGGTCGGACAGGCGAACCGCTGGGCGTCGGACCGCGCACACGCGGGCTTCGGGCTCCAGTCGCACTGTCTAGATTTTCAGTCTAGACTACGGATCTAGATCCCCAGAAACCGAGGTGAGGCCATGCCGACGCCAGAGAACGAGCCCACACGGCCGCAGTCCCGCCCCTCACCGAAGAACGCGATCGGGCCCGCGCCGAACGCGGAGCCCGGGGCCACCCCGCAGCCGGCTCTGGCCTCGGTCGACCGGAAGCGTCAGCCCACCGGCGACGAGGCGCGGGGACGGGCGATGCGGGCCGCTATCAGCGCCATCGCCGAGAAGGGCCCCGCAGCCGTGCGGATGTCGGACATCGCCGCGCGGGCCGGCATGAGCACCGGGCACATCCTGTACCACTTCGGCAAGAAGGACCGCCTCCTGCTCGAAGTCCTCGCATGGAGCGAAGCGGACCTCGTGACCCGGTTCCAGCAGGCCGCGGACCAGGCCGCCTCCCCCTCGGAGAAGCTGGCACTGTTCGTCCGCTTCTACCTGCCCCGCCACCAGGGCGACGAACGCTACGCGCTGTGGACGCAGGTGCTGGCCCAGCGCCACGACGACGCCGGCCGGCAGCTCCTCACCGCACTGTCCGACGCCTGGGAAGAGCACCTGGAAGCCATCCTTCTCGAAGGCCGGGCCCTGGGGCAGTTCGCCGACGTGGATCCGTCCGAGTTCGTCATCAGGGCCGTGGCCATGCTCAACGGGCTGTCCGGAGACGTGATGTTCGGACGCCCGCGCTGGCAGCACGCCTCCGCGCACACGTTCGCCCTTTCCGCTCTCGAACGGGAACTGCGGCCGACCGGTCGGGCGTGACGGGTCGACGACGGAGACGCGGCCCGCTGGATCGGCAAGAGCGCGGCCGGCCGGCCGCCCTGCCGGCCCGAGCCCCAGCACCCGGCCCCGGCCCTCACCCTTACTGAGGCTGCCGCCGACGGTGACCACCCGGCGGCCGCACCGCCGGCGCGGCGCCCGGGCGGGTGGAAGTGCCCAGCCGACCGGGCGCGCCCATGATCCGGGTGGCGGGCCGGGGCATGCGTCCGGGGGCCGTCTCGGCCGAGCGGGTCCGAGGAGGGCGGCATCCATCCCGACGGCACGTCAGGCTGTCGCCAGGGGCCGTGCCCACCTGTGCTCCGCGTCGATCGCACCACCCGGGCGGTGCTCGGCGCAGTGGGATCCCGATGGCGCGACGCGAACCCGGACCTCTGGACTTACTAGGACGTCCAACTATATGGTCGATGACAGGTCCGCGGTGTCAGGGAAGCCGGTGTGAGTCCGGCACGGTCCCGCCACTGTGACCGGGGAGTTCGTCCTCGCAGATGAAGGCCACTGGCAGCCAGCCGGGAAGGCCCGGGGGCGCGCGGTGATCCGGGAGTCAGGATACCGGCCGCGGGTGGTTCGTGTTTTCCACGAGGATGGAGACGACACGCATGACTCCGGGCTGCTGTTCCCGTTCCGCTGCCGTGCTGCCGACCGTCAGGTGCCACCGCGCCTGACGGTAGGTCAACAACGCCATTTCGCGACGACGCATGACCGTGCGCCCGATCGCCGGCGATGGCGCTGCTCTCCATTCCTCCTCTCCCCAACCCTGTCGAGAGAAGGAACCCGATGGTCCGAGAACTGACCCACTTCATCGCCGGCAAGCGCACCGCCGGCACGTCCGGCCGCTTCGGCGACGTGTACGACCCCAACACCGGCCGGGTGCAGGCCCGGGTGCCGCTGGCCGACCGCGCCGAGGTCGAGGCGGTGATCGCCGACGCCGCGCAGGCCCAGCCCGCGTGGGCGGCCTGGAATCCCCAGCGGCGGGCGCGCGTCCTGCTGCGCTTCCTGCAGCTGGTCGAGCTGGAGAAGGAGGAGCTGGCCAGGCTGCTCTCCGCCGAGCACGGAAAGACCGTGGCCGACGCCCACGGCGACATCCAACGCGGCCTGGAGGTCGTGGAGTTCGCCGCCGGGATCCCGCACCTGTTGAAGGGCGAGTTCACCGACAACGCCGGCACCGGCATCGACGTGTACTCGATGCGCCAGCCGCTCGGCGTGGTCGCCGGCATCACGCCGTTCAACTTCCCGGCGATGATCCCGCTCTGGAAGGCCGCGCCCGCGCTGGCCTGCGGCAACGCCTTCGTCCTCAAGCCCTCCGAGCGCGACCCCTCGGTGCCGCTGCGGCTGGCCGAGCTGTTCCTGGAGGCCGGGCTGCCGCCGGGCGTGCTCAACGTGGTCAACGGCGGAAAGGAGGCGGTGGACACCCTGCTGGGGGACCCGCGGGTGGAGGCGGTCGGCTTCGTCGGATCCACCCCGATCGCGCAGTACGTGTACGCGACGGCCGCCGCCCACGGGAAGCGGGCGCAGTGCTTCGGCGGTGCGAAGAACCACATGATCGTGATGCCGGACGCCGACCTCGACCAGGCGGCCGACGCGCTGATCGGAGCCGGCTACGGCTCGGCCGGTGAGCGGTGCATGGCGATCTCGGTGGCGGTCCCGGTGGGGGAGGAGACCGCGGACGCCCTGGTGGCGAAACTGGTCGAGCGGATCGCCGCACTGAAGGTCGGGCGCTCGGACGACCCGGCGGCCGACTTCGGGCCGCTGGTCGGACGCGACGCCCTGGACCGGGTGCGCGGCCACCTGGACCTCGGGGTCGCGGAGGGAGCCGAACTCGTCGTGGACGGGCGGGACTTCCGGCTGGATGGCCACGAGGACGGCTTCTTCCTCGGCGCCTCGCTGTTCGACCGGGTCACGTCGGACATGCGGATCCACCGGGAGGAGATCTTCGGGCCCGTCCTGACCGTGGTGCGTGCCGCCGACTACGAGGAGGCTCTGCGGCTGCCCAGCGAGCACGAGTTCGGCAACGGTGTCGCGATCTACACCCGGGACGGCGACACCGCCCGGGACTTCGCCCGCCGGGTGAACACCGGCATGGTCGGGGTCAACGTGCCGATCCCGGTGCCGATCGCGTACCACACCTTCGGTGGCTGGAAGCGCTCCGCGTTCGGCGACCTCAACCAGCACGGGCCTGATTCGATCCGCTTCTACACCCGCACCCGCACCGTCACCTCGCGCTGGCCCTCCGGGGTCAAGGAGGGCGCGAGCTTCACCATGCCGACGATGGGATGAGCGCCGTGCACGACCTCACCGAGGATCAGCGCGCCATCGCGGACACGACGAGGGCCTTCGCCCGCGAGCACCTCGCCCCGAACGCGGTCGAGTGGGACCAGACCAAGCACTTCCCCGTTGACGTGCTTCGCAAGGCGGCGGATGTCGGCCTGGCCGGCGTCTACGTCCGTGAGGAGTCCGGTGGCTCCGGACTCACCCGCGCCGACGGCGTCCTCGTCTTCGAGGCGCTGGCGACCGGCTGCCCGTCCATCGCCGCCTACCTGTCCATCCACAACATGGTCGCCTGGATGATCGACCGCTACGGCGACGACGCCCAGCGCGCCCGCTGGCTGCCCGGCCTCTGCGCGGCCGAACAACTCGGCAGCTACTGCCTCACCGAGCCCGGTGCGGGCTCGGATGCCGCGGCACTGACCACGCGGGCCCGCTGGGACGGTGACCACTGGATCCTCGACGGCGTCAAGCAGTTCGTCTCGGGTGCGGGAGCCTCGCAGGTGTACGTGGTGATGGCCCGCACCGGTGGACCGGGGGCAGGCGGGGTCTCCGCGTTCGTCGTGGAACGCGGAGACCCGGGGGTCTCCTTCGGGCCGAACGAGAACAAGATGGGCTGGAACGCGCAGCCGACCCGGCAGGTGCGGCTGGACGGTGTCCGGCTGCCCGCCGACCGGCTCCTCGGGGCCGGGGGCGAGGGCTTCCGGATCGCCATGAAAGGGCTGAACGGCGGCCGGCTCGGCATCGCCGCCTGCTCCCTCGGCGGCGCGCAGGACGCCCTGGAGAGGGCCACCGGTTACTTGGCCGACCGCGAGGCGTTCGGCGCCCGGCTGCTGCACGCCCAGGCCCTGCAGTTCCGACTCGCCGACATGGCCACCGAGTTGGAGGCGGCCAGGTCGCTGCTCTGGCGGGCCGCGACCGCCCTGGACCGGGGCGATCCCCGGGCGCCGCAGCTGTGCGCGATGGCCAAGCGCTACGCCACCGACACCGGCTTCGAGGTCGCCAACGCCGCGCTCCAACTGCACGGCGGCTACGGCTACCTGGCCGAGTACGGCATCGAGAAGATCGTCCGAGACCTGCGGGTGCACCAGATCCTGGAAGGAACCAACGAGATCATGCGCGTCATCGTCGCCCGCGGCCTGACCGGAGCCGCGTGATGACCGGGAACACCGTCGACGAGGTCCTCGTCCAGCGCGAGGGCAGGGCCGGCCTGATCGTCCTCAACCGCCCCGCGGCCCTGAACGCCCTCACCCACGGCATGGTGCGGAGGATCTCCGAAGCCCTGGACTCCTGGGAGGAGGACGAGAGGGTCGAATCCGTCGTCGTCACCGGCGCCGGCGAGCGGGCCTTCTGCGCCGGCGGCGACATCGTCGCCATCCACCGCGCCGCCACCGGCGGCGACCCGGGCGCCGTCGAGGAGTTCTGGCGGGACGAGTACCGCCTCAACGCCCGGATCGCCCGCTACTCCAAGCCCTATGTCGCGCTCATGAGCGGCATCGTGATGGGCGGCGGGGTTGGCGTTTCCGCCCACGGCAGCGTCCGGATCGTCACCGAGACCACGCGCATCGCCATGCCCGAGGCCGGCATCGGCTTCGTTCCGGACGTGGGTGGCACCTACCTGCTCGCTCTTGCACCGGGCGAGTTGGGCACCCACCTCGCCTTGACCGCGGGATCCGTCGGTGCCGCCGACGCGCTGCTGTGCGGGCTCGGCGACCACTTCGTCCCTGCCGAGCGGCTGGCCGCGTTGCTGGACGACCTCGCCGAACTGCCCGTGCACGATGCCCTCGAACGGCACGTCCAGGCGGCGCCCGCCGGGGTGCTGGAGGGACAGCGGGCGTGGATCGACGGCTGCTACGCCGCCGACACCGTCGAGGAGATCCTCGGCCGGCTGCGGGAGAGCGGCGAACCCGAGGCCAAGAAGGCCGCCGACCGGATCGCTGCGAACTCTCCTGCCGCCGTGAAGGCCACGCTGGCGGCCCTGCGCCGGGCCCGGGCCCTCGGCCCGCTGGAGGCGGTGCTCGACCAGGAGTACCGCACCTCGTGCGCGGCCCTCGCCACCGCCGACCTGGCCGAGGGCATCCGGGCCCAGGTGATCGACAAGGACCGTTCCCCGCGGTGGAGCCCGGCGACGCTCGGCGCCGTCGAACCCGCCGCGGTGGCCCGCTACTTCGCCCCGCTCGGCGAGCACGAACTCGGCCTCGCCGCCACCACACCCCTGGAGCGCTGGTGACCCACAGCATCGGATTCGTCGGACTCGGCAACATGGGCGGCCCGATGGCCGCCAACCTCGTCAGGGCCGGCCACCGGGTGACCGGCTACGACCTGGCGGAGCACGCCCGGGAGCGCGCTGCCGGAAGCGGTGTGGCCGTGGCCGGCTCAGCGGCGGAGGCGGTCGGCGACGCCGACCTGGTGATCACCATGCTGCCGACCGGGCGGCACGTCCTGGACGCGTACCAGGAGCTCACCGCCGTCGCCCGAGGCGCGCTGTTCGTGGACTGCTCCACCATCGCGGTCGGGGACGCCCGGGTGGCCGCCGACCTCGCCCGGGTAGCCGGACACCGCGCCGTCGACGCACCGGTCTCCGGTGGCGTGGCCGGCGCGGAGGCGGCGGGCCTGACGTTCATGGTCGGCGCCGACGACACCGACTTCGCCGACGCCGAACCGGTGTTGGCGGAGATGGGCCGCCGGGTCGTCCACTGCGGAGCGTCCGGCGCCGGTCAGGCGGCGAAGATCTGCAACAACATGATCCTGGGCATCTCCATGATCGCGGTCAGCGAGGCCTTCGTCCTCGGGGAGAGCCTCGGTCTGAGCCACCAAGCCCTGTTCGACGTGGCCTCCACCGCCTCCGGGCAGTGCTGGGCGCTCACCGGCAACTGTCCGGTTCCCGGCCCCGTTCCGACCAGCCCGGCGAACCGCGAGTACGCGGCCGGGTTCGCCGCCGCGCTGATGGCCAAGGACCTCGAGCTCGCCGCCGACGCGGCCGGCTCCGCCGCCGTTCCGGCCGAACTCGGCAGAAGGGCAGCCGAGTTGTTCGCCTCCTTTGCTCAGGGCGAGGCCGGCGGTCTGGACTTCTCCGCCATCATCACCACCCTCCGGGAGGATTCCGCATGACGTACGAGACGATCCTGGTCGAACGCAAGGGCCGGGTCGGGCTGATCACGCTCGACCGCCCGAAGGCGCTCAACGCGCTCAACACCCTCCTGATGAACGAAGTCGTCGCAGCGGCGGCGGAGTTCGACCGGGACCCGGAGATCGGCTGCCTGGTGGTCACCGGCTCGGAGAAGGCCTTCGCGGCCGGCGCCGACATCAAGGAGATGCAGTCCCTCGACTTCGTCGACGCCTACCTCGGCGACTGGTTCGCCGCCTGGGACCGCTTCGCCGCCCTGCGCAAGCCCGTCGTGGCGGCGGTCGCCGGCTACGCGCTGGGCGGCGGCTGCGAGTTGGCGATGATGTGCGACATCCTGCTGGCGGCGGACACTGCGAAGTTCGGTCAGCCGGAGATCAAGCTCGGCGTGATCCCGGGCATCGGCGGCTCGCAGCGCCTGACCCGGGCGGTCGGCAAGGCGAAGGCCATGGAGCTCTGCCTGACCGGCCGGATGATGGGCGCCGAGGAGGCCGAGCGGGCCGGCCTGGTCTCCCGGATCGTCCCCGCCGACCAGCTCACGGCCGAGGCCCTGGCCACCGCCGAGACCGCGGCCGCGATGTCCACCCCGGCGGCGGTCATGCTCAAGGAGAGCGTCAACCGCTCGTACGAGACCACGCTCGCCGAGGGCGTCCGGTTCGAACGGCGGCTGTTCCACGCGACGTTCGCCACGGCGGACCAGAAGGAGGGTATGGGGGCCTTCGCCGGGAAGCGCCCGCCGTCCTTCACCCACCGCTGACAGTCCGCGCGGGCGCCGCCCCTCGCCCGGGGTGGCGCCCGCAGGTCGGTCGGCCGATCGCCGAAGCAGGTAGGTGTCCGCGATCCAGCCCTTGCGTTCGCGGGCCGACTTGTGCAACTCGCCGATCCGCAGAGCGACTTCGGAGGTCAGTCCGGCGACCAGGATCTCGTCGGGGGTGCCGGGGCGGGCGCCGTGGCGGATCTCCCTTCCCCCGGGGTCGATCCCGGTGAACGCGGCACGGCCGTCGAGCATCACCACCGTGTCGCCCACGCCCTCGGGGAACCCCTCGGCCAGGCGGCGGCCGGTGGTGATGTGCATCGCGAGGCCGGCCCGGGCCCGCCGAGGCGTGCGAGGGCCCGTGCGGGGGCTGTGCGTTGCCCTGATTGACAGATGTCGGGCCGGTCCACGCACCGTGCGACATCGCCGGGCCGCGGTGGAGTCTCATCATGCGGACACGTTCCATGATTCTCCGTCAGTTCCGCCTGCTTGCGCATAAGCTGACCGGGCAGCTGGTTCGCCCTGTCCGCCAGGCAGGCGCGTCGCAAGAGGGAACCCGGTGGGAATCCGGGACTGCCCCGCAGCGGTGAGTGGGAACGAACGCCGTCATACGCACTGGGCCCGGCCGGGTCTGGGAAGCGACGGCCAGTAGGTGTCCGCCCTTGACGGGTGGCCGTGCCCGCGAGTCCGAAGACCTGCCCGCTGCCCGCACGCGACCGTTCGCGCGCGGCCATCCCGGTGACCTCGTGGGCGGGTCGGCGTACATATCAGGCGGGTCCGGCGCTTTCGCACGCGCTCACGGCCCCGCCCGGTTCGTCACCCCTTCGCGCCTTCGTCCCGTCCCCGGGGACCACAGGAAACAGGCTCGCGAAGGAGAGTCCCTTGACAGCGAAGTCCGCAACCGCGGCAACCCGGGCCACCACCCACGGCCACCCCCGCCAGGGCCGCAACCGGGAGCTCAAGAAGGCCGTCGAGGGCTACTGGAAGGGCGCGGTCACGGCCGACGCCCTCCTCGCCACCGCCTCCGACCTGCGCCGGGAGAACTGGCAGCAGCTCGCCGACGCCGGTATCGAGGAAGTCCCCACCGGCGACTTCTCGCTCTACGACCACGTGCTGGACACCACCGTCGCCGTCGGCGCGATCCCGGCCCGCCACCGCGCCGCGGTCGACGCCGACCCGCTGGACGGCTACTTCGCCATGGCCCGCGGCACCCAGGAGGTCGCGCCGCTGGAGATGACCAAGTGGTTCGACACCAACTACCACTACCTGGTGCCCGAAGTCGGCCCGGAGACCGTCTTCGGCGCGAACCCGGCCAAGCAGGTGGCCGAGCTCCGCGAGGCCGTCGCGCTCGGCCACGCCGCCCGCCCGGTGCTGGTCGGTCCGATCACCTACCTTCTCCTCGCCAAGCCGGCACCCGGCGTGGCCGAGGACTTCCAGCCGCTCACCCTGCTCGACCGGCTGCTGCCCGTCTACGCCGCACTCCTCGCGGACCTGCGCGCGGCCGGCGCCTCCTGGGTGCAGCTGGACGAACCCGCGCTCGTCCAGGACCGCACCCCGGCCGAGCTGAACGCCGCCGCCCGCGCCTACCGCGACCTCGGCGCCCTCACCGACCGGCCCAAGCTGCTCGTCGCGAGCTACTTCGACCGCCTGGGCGAGGCGCTGCCCGTGCTCGCCAAGGCGCCGGTCGACGGCCTTGCACTGGACTTCACCGGTCCGGCCGCGGCCAACCTCGACGCCCTCGCCGCCGTCGGAGGACTCCCCGGCAAGCGCCTGGTCGCCGGCGTGGTCGACGGCCGCAACATCTGGATCAACGACCTCCAGAAGTCGCTGGCCACCCTGGCGACCCTGCTCGGCCTCGCCGGCCGGGTCGACGTCGCGCCGTCCTGCTCCCTGCTGCACGTCCCGCTGGACGCCGCGGCCGAACGCGACCTCGACCCGCAGATCGCCCGCTGGCTCGCGTTCGCCCGCCAGAAGGCCGGTGAGACCGCACTGCTCGCCCGCGCCCTGCGCGAGGGCACCGACGCGATCACCGCCGAACTCGCGGCCAACCGTGCCGACCTCGCCTCCCGGGCCGCCTCGCCGATCACCCGCGACCCGGCCGTCCGCGCCCGCACCGCCGCCGTCACCGAGGCGGACACCCGCCGCGCCCAGCCCTACCCGCAGCGCGCCGAGGCCCAGCGTGCCCGCCTCGGGCTGCCGCTTCTTCCCACCACCACCATCGGATCCTTCCCGCAGACCACCGAACTGCGTCTCGCCCGAGCCGACCTGACGGCCGGGCGGACCGACGAGGCCACCTACCGCGAGCGGATGGAAGCCGAGGTCCGCGAGGTCATCGCCTACCAGGAGAAGGCCGGCCTGGACGTCCTGGTGCACGGCGAGCCCGAACGCAACGACATGGTCCAGTACTTCGCCGAGCAGCTCACCGGGTACCTGGCCACCCGGCACGGCTGGGTCCAGTCGTACGGCACCCGCTACGTGCGACCGCCGGTGCTCGCCGGCGACATCTCCCGCCCGCACCCGATGACCGTCGACTGGTTCCGCTACGCCCAGGAACTGACGGACCGTCCGGTCAAGGGCATGCTCACCGGCCCGGTCACGATGCTCGCCTGGTCCTTCGTCCGGGACGACCAGCCGGTCGCCGAGACCGCCTTCCAGGTCGCCCTCGCCCTGCGCGACGAGGTCGCCGACCTGGAGGCCGCGGGCGCCGCCGTCGTCCAGGTCGACGAGCCGGCCCTGCGCGAGACCCTGCCACTGCGGGCCGCCGACCGCCCCGCCTACCTGGACTGGGCCACCGGGTCGTTCCGGCTGGCCACCTCGGGCGTCCGCGCCGACACCCAGATCCACACCCACATGTGCTACGCCGAGTTCGGCGCGATCATGACGGCCATCGACGACCTCGACGCGGACGTCATCTCGCTGGAGGCGACGCGCTCCCACATGGAGGTCGCCGGTGAACTGGCCGAGGCCGGCTACCCGCGCGAGGTCGGCCCCGGCGTGTGGGACATCCACTCCCCGCGCGTCCCGAGCACCGAGGAGGCGGTCTCCCTGCTGCGCGCCGGCCTCGCGGCGATCCCGGCCGAGCGGCTGTGGGTCAACCCCGACTGCGGGCTGAAGACCCGCGGCTGGCCGGAGACCCGGGCCTCCTTGGAGAGCCTGGTCGCCGCCGCCCGCCGCCTGCGGGAGGAACTCGCCGGCTGACGCGCCGGTGCGGGACCACAAGGGGCGGGAACGGTGGCACGCACCGGCCCGCCCCGGTGGCCCGCTCATCGCGGAGGATCTCGCCGTTGCTCCGGCGGCCGACCGGATGCCTTCCGCTGTCATTCCCTGGTAACGGCCGCAGCCACACCGAAGGTGAGCGCGCCCGTCAGTAGCGCGAAGGCGAGCGTGAAGGCCGCCCACTGCCCGATGGAGTCGACCTGGTCGCCGAGCCCGAGCAGCTGCCAGGCGGTGTCCCGCAGCGCCAACGAGACCGGCAGCGCCAACGCGCCCGCGGTGGTCGCGACCCGGGCGGCCCGTCGCGTTCTCGAAGCGGGAGGAGGCGCGGCGAACCGCAGGACGCTGTTGCAGATCATCACGAAGGCGAAGGTGCCGCCCGCGAAGACTGCGGTCTCCACGGCGAAGAGCAGTACCCCGGGCCAGCCCTCGCCGGAGGCCAGTCCCGTGGCGACCAGCAGGCCGGCGGCGAGGGCGGCCACGGCGGCGAGCGGGGCAAAGCGGAGGCGCACGAAGCCGAGCACGTCGCCGCGGCCGATCAGTGCGGCGAGTGCGCGCCCCGTACGGGAGCGGGTGCCGGCGAGCAGGTTCGCGAGGGGCGCGAGGTCGTCCAGCCAGTCCCCACCCTCGCCGTCGGCCCCGCGTACCGGTTTCGGTAGCCGCCGGATCGCCCGGCGGTGCAACAGCAGGCTCTCGGCCGTCACCCCGGTGAGCGGCAGCAGGGATGCGATCAGTCCGGGGGTGCCGCCGTCCCAGGATGCGCGGTCCGCCCGCACGGCCACCGCCGCCCAGTCGGTGGCGAGCGTGGCGGCGACGAGCAGCGTGCAGACCAGCGCGGCCCGGAGCACCTGCTCCACCCGGTGGCGCGGCAGCGGCCGGTCGCGGCGGCACAGCAGCGCCCGGACCGCGCCGAGCGCACCGAGCAGTGGGACGAAGAACATGGTGAAGGTCACCACGGCGTCGTACGGATCGCTCTGCCAGGGACTGCCCGCACGCACCACGCGAACCTGCGTCGTCAGGTAGGCGAACACGGTGAAGGCGCCGGCTCCGGCGGCGGACGTCAACAGCGCCGCGGCCGCGGCAGGCCGGGCGCGGTGCCCGACTTCCAGCTGATCATTCGTCAAGTCATCGCACATGACGGTGATAGTACACATTGCGTAGTACGCAGCACGTAGTTCGCAGAGCGTAGTATGATGCTCCGTCAGATCGGGAGGAACGACACATGCAAGCCAACGATGCGCAGACGCTGGTGCTCTGCGCGCTGGCCGACGGGCCGCTGCACGGATACGCCATCAACACGGCGATCGAGGAGCTGACCGGGGAGCGGCTGGGCCCCGGCAGCCTGTACGGGGCGCTGGCCAGGCTGGAGTCGAAGCGGCTGATCGAGCCGCTCGACGGGCAGGGCCGCCAGCGCCCGGTGCGGCTGACGCCCCTCGGCCGCGAGGTCCTGGAACGCGAACTGCGCGCCATGGCCCGCGTCGCGAACGCGGGACTGCGTCGCCTGGGGGTGAACCCGGCGTGAGCGTCGTCACCCGGAGCCTTGTCAGGCTCTACCCGGACGCCTTCCGCGAGCGCTGGGGTTCGATGGTGGAGGACGAGGCCCGGGGCGCGGGTTGGAAGTCCTGGCCCAACCTGATCGCGGGCATCGTGGACATGTGGCTGCACCCGGCCCTCTGGCCCGCCGACTCCCCGACGCAGCGCCGGCGGAGGGTGGCCACCATGGGCATCACGGTCGCCCTCGCCGCCTGGTTCCTCGGCCACCTGGCCGCCGAGCAAGCCGGCCCCCTGCCCGCCGACGGCGTCCGTGAGCAGGTCATGCACGGCTGCACCACCCTGCTGCTGCTCGGCATCGCCCTGATAGCACCCCGGCCCCGGCCCATGCTGAGCGCCGCGATCACGCTGCTGGGCTGGGCGCTGCGCCGCCTCGCCGGACCGACGCTCCTCGGCGCCGCCGTGGTCGTCCTGGTGCACGGCGGGTTCGACGCGGACGCCTCGCCACCCACCCTGCGCACCGCAGTGCTCACCGCCTGGTGGATCGCCCTGGGCCTCGGCGCGATCCAGATCCCCCGCATCTTCACCGGCGTCGGCGCGGACGCCGTCGTGCCACCCGGCACCGGCCGCCTCCGCGCCGGTGTCCGGACCCTCGCCGGCGCCAGCGCCACCGGCGGCGCGACCATCCTCGCTCCCGCGGTCACCGGTGACGGCTTCCACCCGCTCGGTGTCGGCATCGGCGTGGGCCTGTTGCTGCTGACGGCGGTGTGCGCGGGCACTCTGCGCGACCTCCGCGACCTGCCGTCTGCGTCGTAAGGCCGCACAGCACCGGCCTGACCACGGCTCGCCTGTTCTGACGCCTCGACGTCCGTCCGCTGCCGGCCACCGGGCTGTCCGGGCGCGGAGGCCGCTGGAACCTGCTCCGTGGGACGGCTCTGACCTCGTCCTGAGTGCGCGGGCACGGTGCCATCGGTGATCGGCAGAAGCCCGTCGAACGTCGTGTCATTCGCCGGCCGCGCCCGATGGAGTGCGGCCAACCGGCTTAACGGCTGCCCCGATGGGCGTAGGCCGGCGCGCGTCGGCCACGGAGGGTGACCAGTCTGGAAGTGGTGCACCAAGGCGCCGACGGGCAGAGCGAGGAGACATCCGATGAGCACCGTGGACGTGCCAGGCGGTGATGCCGGCCGAGCGGGCGGTACGCGGGCGGCTAGTGCGGTTCAGGTCGGGGCCGGGTCGAACAAGATCACCTGGCTGACGCTGGCCTTGATGACGACCAGTTCGGTCGCGAGTCTGCGGGCCTCGCCGACCATGGCGGTGTACGGCCTGGCCTGCGTGTTCCTCTACCTGCTACCCGCCGTGGTGTTCCTGCTGCCCACGGCGCTGGTGTCGGCGGAGTTGGCGTCCGGGTGGACGGGCGGGGTCTACAACTGGGTGGCGCAGGGGCTGTCGAAGCCGCTGGGGTTCCTGGCCGTGTGGTGCCAGTTCGCCATGACGATCTTCTACTACCCCAGCCTTCTCGCCTTCGTGGCCAGCACGATCTCCTACGTGATCAACCCCGCGCTCGCCAGCAACGGGGTCTACACCGCGATCGTCATCGTGGTCCTGTACTGGACCGGCGTCTGGGTGTCCTCCCGCGGTACCAACGCCGTCGCGGGCCTGGCCTCCTGGGGCCTGATCATCGGAACGCTGATCCCCGGCACGCTGCTGGTCCTGCTCGGGTTCGTCTTCCTCGGACAGGGCAACCCCTCGGCCGCGCCGATGGACGCCTCCCACATCTTCCCCCAGTGGACGGGCATCGCCAGCCTGGTGCTGATCGTCAACAACTTCCTCAGCTACTCCGGCATGGAGATGAACGCCGTCCACGTCAACAAGCTGCGCGACCCCGCCAAGGAGTTCCCGAAGGCGATGTTCCTGGCCATGGGCATGGTCCTGCTGATCTTCATCCTGCCCGCCCTCGCCATCAGCTGGGTCATCCCGGCCGACCAGCTCAGCCTCACCGCCGGCGTCATGCAGGCCTTCGACGCCTTCTTCCAGTACTTCCACATCGGCTGGCTCGTCCCGATCGTGGCGGTCGCCCTGTGTTCCGCCTCCCTCGGCGGCATGCTCACCTGGCTCGCCGGCCCCTCCAAGGGCCTGCTCCTGATCTCCCGCCAGGAGGGCTACCTCCCGCCCTTCCTGCAGAAGCTCAACGCCCACGGCATCCAACAGAACATCCTCGTCACCCAGGGCCTCCTCACCACGGTCATCGCCCTGCTCTACGCACTGATCCCCGACGTCTCCAGCGTCTACTGGATCTTCTCGGTGATCACCACCCAGGTCTACCTGATCATGTACCTCCTGATGTTCCTCGCCGCCATCCAGCTGCGCCGCAAGCAGCCCGACCACCCGCGCGGCTACCGCGCACCGTTGCTCACCACGATCTGCGTGGTCGGCTTCGTCTCCTCGGCGCTGGCCATGGTGATCGGATTCGTCCCGTCCTCGCAGTTCGGCGGCGGTAGCGTCTGGGCCTACATCGGCATCGTCGGCGGCGGCCTGCTGCTCCTCGGAGTCGTGATCCCGTTCTCCTTCCTGAAAGCGCGCAAGCCGAGCTGGCGCCAGCCCGACGCCGACAGCACTGAGGAGGCAGTGGCATGAGCCCGACCCGGATGGCATCCCAGCACCGCTGGATCTACATCGGTGCGATCGTGGTCCTGGTCGGCATGATGATCGTCGGCCTGCTCACCTATACCCAGCAGAAGGCCACCAACGAGGCCTACCGGAAGGCGAACCAGCTGAACGACGCCCTGGTCGCCAAGGGCTTCGCCTCCCGCAACCCGCACAACATCGCCCTGACGCTGGGCACCGACGGCGGAGCGGTCTGCAACCGACCCAACTCGGACCTGCGGCAGGGACTGTGGCTCGCCCAGCTCACCAACGGGGCGGGCGGCCCCGGCATGCGCCCGGTCATCGTCGACCGCCAGATCCTTGAAGCCGGCGCCGAAGTGATCAAGGTCTACTGCCCGGACAAGCTGGACGACTACCAGGAGCAGATCAACGACCTCAAGACCTCGGACGTCATCAATGACTGACGGGACCAGCGGGACCGGCGCATCGGTGGGACGGAGGACGGCGGCATGAACGCCGCCGTGGGCATCCCGACCGCGACGACGGTGCGGCGGGGCCCGGCGGGCGTCGTGGTCACCGTCTCCTCCCTGACCTGCGACCGGCCGCCGCCCCCTGGGGCGCGCGCGGTGGTTCGATCACGCCGTGCAGCGTCCTCGCCGCCGCCCTCCTCGACGCCGAGCTGATCAGAATGCCGGTGGCGACCACAGTGACCAGGGTGATCAGGTCGAGCAGGTCTCGGGCCCGTTCCCGACGCACGTGACGAATGAATGGTCACTCCTGCGACGGGCTCGTCGTCTCGCTCGATCTCGTGGCCGCCGCGGCCTGAACAGAGCTCCGGCAGCGTCCATGCGGGGGTTCCGGGCGGTTCGTCCGTGCGGGGGCTCCGGGCGGGTCGTCCGTGCGTTGCGTGCTGCTGTTCCCGGGGGACGGCAGTGTGTCCGCAGGCTGTTCCCGCCGAGCCGGGCGACGATGGTTGCCGTTTCGCCGCAGAAGAGGAGATGCCGTGATCAACCGATTGGGCGACTTGCCGGCAGGGGTGGTCGGGTTCGAGGCCAGCGGAAGGCTTTCGGCAGAGGATTACCGTGATGTCGTGCTTCCGGCCGTGGAGAGTGCAGCGGAGGTGGGCGAGGTTCGCTTCCTGATCGTCATGCGCGACTTCCAAGGCATGTCGGGTGGGGCCCTGTGGCAGGATCTCAAGATCGGATTCGGGCACGTCCGGGCCTGGAAACGTATCGCCCTGGTGACCGACATCGATTGGATGCACCACATGACGGGCCTGTTCGGGTGGATGACGCCGGGGGAGACGAAGTCGTTCACGCTCGAGGACCGGGACGCGGCGGTCGAGTGGGTGCTGGGGTGATCCCCCTGTCGTGACGACCGGGCCGGACGGATTCGTCGTGGCGGATGAGCCCGACCCGGCCCGAGTCAACCCGGGCTGCCCAGCCGCCACCCGAGCCGGACGCCGGGCCTGGGCAGGTCGGGTTTCTCACTCGCCTTTTCTCACTCGCCTTCGGTGAACGCTTCGCGCAGCCGCGCCTCTTCGTCCGCCGAGAGGTTCGTCTCCAGGAGTTCGGCGTGGCGGCCTTCGAACGCGGACCTGACGCGGTCGAGCACGGCGTCCGAACTGAGGACGAACAGTGCGGAGGTGCCGGGTGTCACCTTCTCCCGCACCTGCCTGATGAAGTCGTCGTCGATGCCGAGGTGAGCGAGGTGACCACCCAAGGCGCCGCCGGCGGCACCCATCGCCGCGCCGAGAATGGGGACGAAGAAGATCATTCCGAGGAGGAAGCCCCAGAAGGCGCCACCCACGGCACCCATGCCGGTCATGTCGCTCAGGTGGCGGGTCCTGGGTTTCCTGGCACCGTCCGGCCAGGTGATCACCGCTCCGTCCTGGACCTTGATCAGCTCCTGGTGCTGCAGCTCTTTCAGGGTGCCGAGAGCTTCATCGGCTCCGCTCGCGGTGGGAAAGCGCCATACCGTCAGGGTCGCCATCATTGCCTCCGATCGCAGGGAAATGCACGACAGCCCCATCGTCGACCCGGGCCCCGGGCGTCGCCACGCACGGCCACCGGACGAGCGACCCGGAGCCACCGGACATATCTGCGTGGCCCTCAACGCCGCGCACAAGGCGCAGGCCGCAGACCGGTCGGGTTCCGGCCACTCGCCGCCGGAGCGGCGGATAACGCGTTCTTGCCGGTGCGGGAGGCGCGGCGGTTCCATGGCCGCATGGGTCCCCACGAGCTCGTCCTGATGACCGACCACAGCTCGACCGAGGGCAGCCGGGAGACCCTCTCCACGGCCGTGCGGCTGCTCACCGGCCGGGTGCCCGTCCACCTCGACGCGCGGCACTTCATGAGCGGCGGCACCGGGCGGATCAGCAATGCGGGGCCGGGCGGCGCGGTGCGCCTGGAGGTGCCCGCCGAGGGCGTCGCGGTGACGGCGGAGGCGGTGCTCGTCTACGAGATCCCGCCGCACCGGCGCCGCGACTTCGAGCCGTGCCAGCGGCGGCTCCGCGCATACGGGGTCCGCTCGCTCGGAACCGACGCCGAGGCGTGGCGGGCGGCCACCGAGAAGGACCGCACCGTCGAACGGTTCGCGCGCGACGGCATCCCGCAGATGCCCACGATCGCGCTCTCCCGGCCGAGTCCGGAGGCCGCCGTCGAGGCCTTCGACCGGCTCGGCGGCGACGTCTGGGCCCGGCCGACCGTCGGCATGGGCGGTAACGACGTCTTCCACCTCACCACCCGCACCCAACTCGCCGCAGCCGCGGACCACTACGCCGCGGCGGGAGCCGACTGGCTGCTCGCCCGCGACGCCGGGAACTTCAACGCCGACGGCCGGCGTCACCAGTACCGGGTGGTGGTGCTCGCCGGGCGGGTCGTCCGCGCGGTGGAACACGTCCAGCCGGACCCGGACGCGCCGTGCAACGAGTGCCAGGGCGCCGTCTCCACCCTGCTGACGGAGGCCGGACTCCCGGCCGGGCTGGCCGAGTTGGCGGTGTCCGCCACCAAGTCCCTGGGCCTCCCGCTGGCCGGGGTGGACCTCGCGGCCGAGAACGGCGGGGTGGTCTTCGAGGTCAACGTCCACCCGGTGTTCGGCACCGTCGGCGGCCTGGAGACGGTCGCCGTCCCGTACGCCGCCGCCCACCTCGCCCCGCGGTAGCGGCGGCGGGCCGGAGGGCGGCTGGTACGTTCCCCTCCATGACAGTGGCATTGATCGACTCCGGATTCGGCCTCCTCTCCACCGCCGGGTGGCTTCGGCACCTCGCCCCGGAGCTCGATCTGCTTCTGCTCCTGGATCCCGAGGGCGCCCCCTGGGGTCCGAAGACCGCCTCCTTCGTCACGGACCGCCTGCTCACCGCCGCCCAGCTGGCCACGGAGCGCGGCGCGGAGGCCATCGTGGTCCCGTGCAACACCGCCACCGTCACCGCGATCGACGCCCTGCGCGAGAGGTTCGAGCCCCGCGTTCCCGTGATCGGGACCGTCCCCGCGGTGAAGCCGGCCGCGGCAACCGGCCAGAACCTCGCCGTGTGGGCGACCGTCCGTACCACCGAGAGCGACTACCAGGACCGTCTGATCGCGGAGTTCGCGAATGGCACGCGGGTCGCGCGAATCGCGTGTCCAGGCCTGGCCGAAGCGATCGACCACGGTGACACGGCTGCCGCAGCGGAGGCGATCGCCGACGCGGCCGGGCGAACCCCCCGGGACTGCGACGCCGTGGTGCTCGGATGCACGCACTACCCCCTGGTGGCTCCGGAGATTCTGCGGAGCCTGCCCGCCGGAACCACCCTGTACGACAGCGCGGAGGCAGTCGCCCGCCAAGCACTGCGACGACTGCACCGCACCCGGGAAGCAGGCGGCGTCCTGGGCTCCATCGACGTGGTACTGAGCGGTCGCCCCGGCCACCTCCCGACAGGCGCGCACGCCTATCCGGTGGGGCGCGCCCTGGCCGCCGCGGCGCGAGTACCCCGCGAGGCTCTCATCTCCGCGACGACCCGTGCCTCGGCGGCTGCGCCGGCTGTCTGAGCGAAACCCCGCCCTGTCCGCGACGTGCCGCTCTGCGCGAGCACCCGTTCCGTCACGTGATCAGGGCCCCGCACAGGCCCCGGAGTTGTCACCGCGACGGCGGGCGGTGCGGACGGGAGGCGGAGTTGTCACCGCGACGGCGGGCGGTGCGGACGGGAGGTGGGGGGCGGACGGGCCACGTAGCGGGAGAACGAGGGGGAGCCGGCGGGAGGGACCACGCCGGAACGGGCGGCGGCCGGGTACCGGGCCTGGGGTAGGGTGCTGGATGCGGGCCTCGACGCCTTCCACGACACCGGCCAACACGGCCCGGTACCGCCCGGCACCGCCCGACACCGTTCGCGAGGGTGGGAAAGCGGCGGGAGGACGGGGGAGAGCGGGGCGCGTGTCACGCGCCCCGGCCAACCCCTGGAACGGCTCGGCCGTGGGAGGCCCAAGCGGCAGCCGGCCGTGCCATGCCCACCGGGCTGGTCCCTCGCCGGTGGCCAGGTGACGGCGACCCGGTGTGCGGGTGCCCGACGGCGAGGAGGTGAGAACTGTGGAGTGCAGTAGTCCGGGTCGAAGTCGGCCCCGCCCCAGGATGTTCCCCTCGTCCTCCGGCACCCGGCACCCCTCCTCCCGTTCCGTTCCCGCCTTCCGCCGCCCTACCGCCCGCCGCTGACACCGGCGGGCACCGCCGGGCGGCCGGGCGCCGTGCGCGGTGGAGGACGGCCGGGAGCCTCCCTGCCTGCCCCGCCCCGGAGCCCCGGTCCCGGGAGCGGTGGACACCGAACCGTGGAGGTACCCGCCATGTCCGACTGGCGTGTGCGCGCCGTGCGCGCGAGCAAGCGTCCGTTCTCCCGTCCCAGCCTGGCCGCGGCCCGCGCCGGTGACGTCCAGCCGGCGCCCGAGCACTCGATGGACCCCCGGCACGAGCAGCCCACCGAGCCGGTGACGCTGGAACGTTCCGTCGTCGACGCGGCGGTCTACCACGACGGCCACCGGGTCGGGGAGCCCGCCGGACTGGCCGACATCTACCGCCAGCTGCCCGGCAAGCCCGGCACGATGGCCTGGATCGGGCTGTTCCGGCCGGCGGAGGCGCAGCTGCTGGAGGCCGCCGAGCGGTTCGGCCTGCACGAACTGGCCGTCGAGGACGCCATCGTCGCCCATCAGCGCCCCAAGCTGGAGCGCTACGGCGACACCCTTTTCGTCGTGCTGCGCGCCGCCCGGTACCTGGACGACGTGGAGGAGGTCGACTTCGGCGAGATCCACCTCTTCGTCGGCCCCGACTTCGTCCTCACCGTGCGCCACTCGCAGGCGCCCGACCTGTCCGCCGTACGGCGCCGGCTGGAGGCCGACCCGGAGCTGCTCGCGCTCGGCCCCGAGGCGGTGCTGTACGCCGTGCTGGACGCCGTGGTCGACGGCTACGCGCCGGTGATCGCGGGGCTCCAGCACGACATCGACGAGATCGAGACCGAGGTGTTCGGCGGCGACCCGCAGGTCTCCCGGCGCATCTACGAGCTCTCCCGCGAGGTCATCGAGCTCCAGCGGGCCACCCGGCCGCTTCTGGAGATCATGAAGAGCCTGGAGGCCGGCTTCGGCAAGTACGGCACCGACGACGAGCTCCAGCGCTACCTGCGCGACGTGGCCGACCACGCCACGTACGCGGCCGAGCGGGTGGACGGATTCCGGCAGATGCTGCAGAACATCCTCACCGTCAACGCGACCCTGGTCTCGCAGCGGCAGAACGAGGAGATGAAGCAGCTGGCCGAGGCCGGGCACGTTCAGAACGACGAGATCAAGAAGATCTCCTCCTGGGCGGCCATCCTCTTCGCGCCGACCCTCATCGGCACCGTGTACGGCATGAACTTCGACACCATGCCGGAGCTGAAGTGGGCCTTCGGGTACCCGTTTGCGATCGCCATGATGGCGCTGGTCTGCACGGGGCTGTACCTGGTGTTCAAGCGCCGCAACTGGCTCTGACCCGGGGCGCGCCGGGTGCGCGGCGGCTGGGCCCTGCTCCTGCCCGTACTCCCGCCCCTGCGCCCTGCCCCTGCGCCCTGCCCCTGCCCCTGCGCCCTGCCCCTGTGTCTGCCCCTGCGCCGGCCCCGAGCCCTTGCCGTCGGCATCCTGACGGGGATCAGCTGCTGATGGGCTGACGCGCTGACGCGGTGATGCGCTGGCGCGCGTCAAGAAGGCGTCAAGACCGCTGCCCGGCCGCGTCAAGGACGCGTCAGGGACGGCCTCACCCCCCGAGGTCGGGGCATAGCGTCGGCGCTGAGGAAACGGTTCCGCTTTCGCTCTGTGGGGGAGCGAGGGCGGGACCGTTCTACGGGGAGGGGGACGCGCGGCCATGGCCACGGCGGGTTCGGGTACAGCAGGTTCGGGTACAGCGGGTGCGGATACGGCAGCCGGTCCGGGCAGGACGGGCTCACCGGGGGAGGTGGGGCCCGGAGCGGCGGTTCCCGCACCGCGGGCCGGGGCCCTGGCGCGCGTTCTCCCGCTGCCCATCGGCCGGCCGACGCGCTGGAGCACCCCGCGCCTGGTCCGCGCCCTCACCGCGCTGTGTCTGGTTGCCCTCCTCGCCGCGGGAACGGCGGCCGCCGGTGTGCTGACCGGCGCCCGCGCCGACACCGATGCCATCGGCCACCGGGACGCCCGGCAGGCGGCCCGCGCGGCCGACCTCTACTTCGCGCTCAGCGACCTGGACGCCCAGGCCGCCAACCTCCTGCTGCTCGGCGCCGACCCGGACTTCTCGTCGCTGCGCCGCCAGACGCTCGACAGCTACGAGCAGCGTCGTGCCCAGGCCGACGCCGACCTCCAGCAGGCCGCCGAGGCGGCCGCCGGCGACCCGGCCGGACAGCGTGCCGTACAGACCGTGCTCGGCCAACTCGGAGGCTACGAGGCGCTGGTGGCCCGCGCCGAACTGCTGGAGGAACAGGCCGGCGCCCCGGCCGGGCAGCCCTCCGCGGCCGCGCTGGACGCCTACCGCCAGGCCACCGACCTGCTGCGGCAGCGCCTGCTGCCCGCCGCCGACGAGGTGGGCGCGGCGAGCGGCGCCACCGTGGACCGCGTCTACGCCGGGGGCCGCGACGGCCTCGCCACCGGGTGGTGGTGGCTGCTCGGCACCGGCCTGCTCGCGCTGGCCGCCCTCGCCGGACTCCAGCGCCTGCTCGCCGTCCGTTACCGGCGCCTGGTGAATCCGCCGCTCGCCGCCGTCACCCTGCTGACCGCCGTCGCCCTGGCCGTCGGCCTCCACCTGGTGACCCGGGCCGACGACCACCTGGTGGTCGCCAAGAGCAACGCCTACGACTCGGTGATCGCGCTCAGCCGGGCCCGTGCGGTCGCGTACGACCTGAACGCGGACGAGAGCCGCTACCTCACCGACCCGGCCCGCGCCGCCGCCTACCAGCAGAGCTTCCTGGACAAGACCCAGGCCGTCGCACGGGTCGACGGCGCCACGCTCGCCGACTACAACGCCCGGCTGGCCACCGCGGCCGGCCGCCACCGCGCCGACCATGCGGCCGTCCCGTTCGGAGGCTTCCTCGGCACGGAGCTTCGCAACATCACCTTCCCGGGCGAGCAGGAGGCCGCCGAGCGGGTGCTCGCGGCGTTCCAGGCGTACCAGCTGGACGACCGGCGGATCCGCGAACTGCGCGACGCCGGGCGGCTGAAGGAGGCGGTCACGCTCAACACCGGCCTGGCGCCCGGGCAGTCCAACTACGACTTCGAGCGGCTGGGTCGCGCGATCGGCGACACCATCGACGTCAACACCCGGGCGATGGACGACGCCGTCGCGGCGACCGACTCGGACCTCGACACCACCACGGCCACCCTGGGTGCGCTCGCCCTGGCGATGGCGCTCGCCCTGACGGCGCTCGGCGTCCGCCCGCGGCTGCGGGAGTACCGGTAGGACGGCCGGCTGGGCGGTGAGTAAAACTGAACAAAGGTGTTCGACTTGGCGCGTCGACTCCGGCTAACCTAACCCGAACATGACTGTTCGAGTTAGGGGGCTCTTCATGCACGGACCCATGCACGAACCCAAGCGCGAATCCACGCACGAACCCAAGCGCGAATCCACGCACGGACCCATGCACGCATCCGCGCACGGACCCACACCCGCCCACGCCGGCCCCGCCACCGGCCCGGGGCGGTGGCGGGCGCTCGCGCTGCTCTGCGCGGCCCAGTTCATGCTGATCGTCGACGTGACGGTGGTGAACGTCGCCCTCCCGTCGATCGCCGAGGACCTGGCGCTCGGCCGTTCCGGTCTGACCTGGGTCGTCGCCGCCTACGCGCTGACGTTCGGCGGGCTGCTGCTCCTCGGCGGCCGGCTCGCCGATCTGCTGGGCCGGCGACGGGCTTTCCTGGCCGGGCTGACGGTCTTCACCGCCGCCTCACTGCTCTCCGGGCTCGCCTGGACCGGCGGCGTGCTGATCAGCGCCCGCGCCGCCCAGGGCGTCGGCGCCGCGCTGCTCTCCCCGGCGGCCATGGCGATCATCACCACGACCTTCCACGGGCCCGAACGCCACCGGGCCCTCGGCATCTGGGGTGCGATCGGCGGCAGCGGGGCGGCGCTCGGCGTGCTGCTCGGCGGCGCCCTGACCGACGGGCCCGGCTGGGCCTGGATCTTCTTCGTCAACGTCCCCGTGGGGCTCGCCGTCCTGGCCCTCCTGCCGCACCTGGTCCCCGCCCCGGCCCCCCGTCGGCCCGGCGACCCCCGGCCGCCCGCTCTCGACCTCCCGGGCGCCGTCGCCGGGACGGCCGCCGTGGCCCTGCTCGTGTACGGCCTGGTGCACGCGGGCGAGGCGGGCTGGCGCAGCCCCGGCGCACTCGCCCCGCTGGCCGCCGTCGTGCCCGTTGCCGCCGCGTTCGTGCTCGTCGAGCGCAGGGTGCGTCAACCACTCCTCCCACTCCGTATTCTGACGGATCGTCAAATCGCGGGTGGAACGGTGCTCATGCTCGTCGCCTCCAGTCTGCTGCTCGCCGGCTTCTTCCTCTCCTCCTGGTACGTGCAGCACCGGCTCGGCTACACCCCGCTCGGGACGGGGCTGCTCTTCCTCCCAGCCGCCGTCGGGACGATCGTCGGCGCCCACGGTGCGGCCCGTGCCCTCGGCCGGTTCGGCTTCCGGCCGACCGCCGTGGCCGGGTTCGCCGTGGCGGGAGCGGGGGCGGCGCTGCTGGCCCGGCTGCCGGGCGGGGGCAGTGCGGCGGTGGAGTTCCTGCCCGGGTTCACGCTGCTGGCGGCAGGGCTGGGCGCCGGATTCGTCAGCGCCACCACCACGGCGACGAACGGCGTCGGGCACGGCAACGCCGGGCTGGTCTCCGGTCTCGTCAACACCGGCCACGAACTGGGCGGCGCCCTCGGTGTGGCACTCGCCTCGGCGCTCGCCGGGCCGAGCCTCGCCGGCACCGGCGGGATGTCCGGTTTCCGCACCGCCTTCGCGGCCGCCGCGGTCGCCGCCCTCGTCACGGCGGTCCTCGCCCTCCGGCTGGTGCCGCCGGGCCGGCCGGAGGCGAACGACGGCCCGGTGTTCGCCCACTGAGCCCCGGTGTTCGGCAGTTGGGGCCCGCTGTTCGGCCGCTGGGGTCTGGTTTTCGCCCACTGAGCCCCGGTGTTCGGCTGCCGGCCCCACCGGGCCGCATTGGGCTCCACCGGGCCCGGATCCGGACCGGATCGGGCCCGGGTCGGGCGTGGCCGGACCCCGCGTAGGCTGCCGCCATGACACCGACCGACAGCCCGCGCCGCACGCCGACCGCACGGCGCGCCGACGCGGAACGCAGCATCACCGCGATCCTCGACGCCGCCCTGGTCTGCTTCGGCCGCAGCCCCGATGCGACGATGACCGAGATCGCGAAGGCGGCGGGCGTCGGCCGGGTCACGTTGTACGGGCACTTCAATTCCCGAGAGGCCGTCCTGGACGCCCTCCTGGAACGGACCCTCGCCGAGATCGACGCCGCCGCCGACACCATCGGCCTGGAGACCGGCCCGGCGGCGGAGGCCCTGGGCCGGCTCCTCGGCACACCCCGGCTCCTGGAACGCTTCTCGGGCCTCCACGCCGCCGCCGTCCGCCACCTCGGCCCGGAGGACGTCCGGCGTCGGCACGACCCCGTCCTCCAGCGCCTCGACCACCTGATCGCGCGCGGCCAGGACGAGGGCGCCTTCCGTCGCGACCTCCCGCGCCCCTGGCTCATCACCAGCATCTACGCCCTCGTGCACGCCCTCATCGCCGAGGTCGAGGGCGGCCGCGTGCCGGCCGAGGGCGCGGCCGCCACCCTGACAGCGACGGTTCTGGGCCTGCTTGCCCCCTACCCGCCCGAGCGGCGGTAACGGGCACGGCTGCCGGCCCGTCCTTGGTCACAACTCGGCCTCGCTGTCCGCCCGTTGGCTGGCGCCTGCACTCCGGGGCCGGGATGCTCGGTGGACCGGGGGGCGAGGGGGCGGCCGTGGGGGAGTACGAGGAACGGGCCCGGGGCGGCGCCGGACGGTGGCGGCTGCTACTGGGGATGATCGCCGCGGCCGCGGCGATCGGCGGGCTGCTCGGCGGTGCGGTCAGCCTCTTCGTCTACCTGTTCACGGACTGGTTCGACCCGATCGCCGAGTTCGCCCACGACCACTGCATCCGCGTCTGGGGCGGCGGCTGCCGGCGTCAGCCCTGAGGCGGCCGCGCTACCCGGCCACCTCGGCGGTCAGGCGGGCGTACTCGGCCTCCGGGTCGCGTTGCGCCCGGTAGGTGAAGTGCAGCCGAAGGGTGCCGTCCGGGCCGGCGAGGGTGGCGAGCGGGGCCGTGCCGGCCGGCAACAGCCGAGCCGCCGTCCACTGTTGCGCGAGGACGGCCAGCACAGTGGCGTCACCGGCCCGGGCGTCACCGGCCCCGGCGTCACCGGCCCGGGCGTCACCGGTCGTTGCGATCCAGGTGGCCCGTCCGCCGGCGATGGTGGCGAGGTAGCCGGTGGTCAGGACCTCGTCGAGGAGCCACCGGAGGGAGGTGCCGTCCGGGACGTCCCGCGTCCCGGCGTGCGGCGCGTACGTGTCGTCGCCCATCGCGACGCTGTCCCTGGTCAGTTGGACTCTCATGCTGGAAAGCATAGAGAGGCCCCGCAGCCCCGGTCGGGTGCTGCCCGTTTGACAAACCGGCTTGCCGGAGCGGCAGATGGAAGGCATGGCCCACCCCCACCACAGCCGCGACCGTGCCGCTGCCAACGCTGCCAACGCTGCCAAAACCGCCGACGCCGCCGGCGATGCCAACGCCAAACCCGCCGCCGCCGAGGCCGACGCAAGCGCCGATGCCGCTTCCGGCGCCGACGCCTCCGCCGGGGAGGAGCTCTCCACCGTCCTGGACGCGGTGGGCCCCCGGCTGCGGGCGCTGCGGCGTGAACGGGGCACCACACTGGCCCGGCTGAGCGAGGCCACCGGGATCTCGCTCAGCACTCTCTCCCGGCTGGAGTCCGGCCAGCGCAAGCCCACCCTGGAACTGCTGCTGCCGCTGGCCCGGGAGTACCGCGTCCCGCTGGACGAGCTGGTCGGCGCCCCGGCCACCGGTGACCCGCGGGTGCACGCCCGCCCGTTCACCCGGGGTGGCCAGACCTTCGTCCCGCTGACCCGCCACCTGGGCGGACTGCACGCCTACAAGCAGATCATGCCCCCGGGCTTCCGGGCCGGCCCCGAGCTGGAACCCAAGGTGCACGAGGGCCACGAGTGGGTCTACGTGCTGGCGGGCCGGCTGCGCCTGCTGCTCGGCTCGCAGGACCTGGTGCTCACGGCCGGCGAGGCGGCCGAGTTCGACACCCGGATCCCGCACGCCTTCGGTAACGCCGGGCCGAACGCGGTCGAGTTCCTCAGCCTGTTCGGGGCCCAGGGCGAGCGCATGCACGTCCGGGCGCGGCCGGGAACCTCCGATCGTTAGCTGACAGCGGGGTTCCGTACGGGCCCCGCCAGGCCGTCGGGAGGGGCCCAGGGATGAGTGGCGAGAACACTGCGGAGACCGGCGGGGTGGGCGCGGCGGGCGGTGCGGCGGCGACCGCGGACGGGGCGGCTCCCGCGGGCGGGGCGGTTTCGCAGGGCGGCGGGGCGGGGCTGGAGGCCGGTGCGGAACCGGGGGTCGATGCCGAACCGGGGGACGGTGCCGAACCGGGGGACGGTGCCGAGGTGGAGACCGGCGCGGAGCCTGAGGCCGGGAAGCAGCGCAGGAAGCGCCCGTTCTGGCAGGAGCTGCCGATCCTGGTGCTGGTCGCCCTGGTGCTCTCACTGGCCGTCAAGACCTTCTTCGTGCAGGCCTTCTCGATCCCCTCGGGCTCGATGCAGCACATCCTGGAGAAGAACGACCGGGTGCTGGTCGACAAGCTGACCCCGTGGTTCGGCGCCAGGCCCGAGCGCGGTGAGGTGGTGGTCTTCCGTGACCCGGGCGGCTGGCTGGAGACGGCGCCGGAGGAGTCCGGCAGCTCCGTCGTGCGGGGTGTCAGGAAAGCGCTCAGCCTGGTCGGCCTGATGCCCTCGCAGGACGAGAAGGACCTGATCAAGCGGGTGATCGCGGTCGGCGGGGACACCGTCGAGTGCAACGCCGGCAGCCCGGTGAAGGTGAACGGCGTGGCGCTGGACGAGCCGTACGTCTATCCGGGGGCGACCCCCTGCGGCGATTCGCCGGTGGGAACGGTGAAGGTCCCCAAGGACCGGATCTGGGTGATGGGCGACCACCGCAACAACTCCCGCGACTCCCGCTACCACGTGAACGAGCCCGGTGGCGGCTTCGTCCCGGTGGACAACGTGATCGGTCGTGCCTTCGTCGTCGCCTGGCCGGTGAGCCACTGGGACACCCTGCCGGTCCCCGACACCTTCGACCGGAAGGCCCTCGACGACCAGGGGGCGTTCGACAGCCGCCAGGCGCAGGGCGGGGCGGGCGGCCCGGTCGGGGCGGAGGGGGCCGACCCGCTGGAGGAGCTGCCGGCACCGGAGGCGGCCGCGCTCGCCGCCGTCGTCCCGCCGGCCCTCTGGCAGCGCCGCCGCGGCGCCCGGCGGCCGGAGTCGCGGGGGTAGGCGCGGGGGTAGGCCGTCCGGGCGGCGGATGCCCCCGGAGCCGGGCGGCACGCCGTTCTGAGTTCCCGCCGGCCGGGGGGCCGACGGGGCTGGTCAGGCCTTGAGGAAGTCCAGCAGGTCCGCCTCGAACGCGGCCCGGAACTCGCCGTACAGCCCGTGCGGCGCACCGGGGTAGACCTTGAGCACGTTGTCCGGGATCAGCCGGGCCGTCTTCAGGGCGGCGGCCGCGATCGGCACGATCTGGTCGTCGTCGCCGTGGGCGATCAGCACGGGGACGTCGATCCGCTTGAGGTCCTCGGTGAAGTCGGTCTCGGAGAACTGCCGGACGCACTCGTACGCGCCGCGCGCGCCGACCTGCATTCCCCAGAGCCAGAACGCCCGGCGGAGGCCCTCGGCGCCGGAGAGGTCGGCGCCGGGGCGGTTGAAGCCGTAGAAGCTCTCGCTGAGGTCCCAGTAGAACTGCGAGCGGTTGCCGTCCACCCCGGCGCGGATGCCGTCGAACACCTCCAGCGGGGTGCCTTCCGGATTGCCCGGGCCCTGGAGCATCACGGGCGGGACGGCGCCCAGCAGTACCGCCTTGGCCACCCGGGCGGTGCCGTGCCGGCCGAGGTAGCGGACGACCTCGCCGCCGCCGGTGGAGTGGCCGACCAGGACGACGTCACGCAGGTCGAGCTGCTCGATCAGCTGGGCCAGGTCGTTGGCGTACGTGGCCATGTCGTTGCCGCGCCAGGGCTGGTCGGAACGGCCGTGTCCGCGCCGGTCGTGCGCGATGGCGCGGTAGCCGTTCTCGGCGACCAGCCGCATCTGCTCGTCCCAGGCGTCGGCGTTGAGCGGCCAGCCGTGGCTGAAGACGACCGGGCGGCCGCTGCCCCAGTCCTTGTAGAAGATCCGGGTGCCGTCGTTGGTCGTGATGGTGGGCACGGTACTCCTGTGCGCGAGAGGGGCTGGTGAGGGCGGCGCCGGTGCGGCCGCCTGTTCCGTACGGCACCGACGTTAGGCCCGGCAGGGGCCGGGCGCAGCGGGAAACGGTGAGTCGGCCCCGTGTCTGCGGGAGTCGGGAGGCCGGACTCGGGAGGGCGGAGTCGGGAGGCCGGGGTGCGGGTGCGGGTGCGGGGGCCTGGGGCCGGAGCCGGGAGGCCGGGTTCAGCGTCCGGATCCCGCCGTCCGGGAACGGTCGGGGCCGGGCGGGCCGGACGGGTGGGGCAGGGACGGGGTGGTCGTGCCGGGTTCCGGTCCGCTGGGCTCTACACGACTGTAGAGTCGGGCGGGTGAGCTGTACGTCCGGTCGCGCGGCCGTCCCGTTGCGGGGGCCGGCGGCCTGGTCCGGAACGGGAGGCGGAACCGTGGTGGAGAGTCTGCGCAGTCCGGTGCGGGGCGGCGAGCGCGGTGAAGGCCCGGCGGTCGCGGAGGCGGACGTCGAGTGGGTCAGTCAGCCGGTCGAGGTGCATTACGGCGACGGCAGATGGGCGCTCGGCCGGGTCAGCGGCTGGTGGCAGGACGCGGCCGGGGCGCGCTGGTGCCGCTTGCGGGTGGCGCGGAGCGGATCCCCGGCCCGCTGGGAGCCGTTCGATCCGGCCCGGGTGGTGCTGCTGCCGGCCGGCGGGCTCTGAGCCCGGGGGTGCGGGCGGGCCGACGGCCTGCACCGGCTAAAGTTCTACGCGTCTGTAGAACTTCGGTGGGGGACGCCGCTTGCCGTTGACGGACCGCCACCTCCGGGCCGGGCGCCGGGAGGCGGCGGTCCGGCTGCGCGCGCCGCCCGCACCCGGAACGAGGAGCACGATGTCGCACCGGATCGCACGTTTCCTGGCGGCCGCCCTGGTGGCCCTGATAGCCCTGCCCGCCATGGTGGGCGTGGGTGCCACGACGGCGATGGCCGCGCCTCGGCCGACCATGGTGGCGGTCACCGGAGCGTCTGCCACCAGCGTTCAAGCCACCGGCGTCCAGGCCATCACCGTCCAGGCCGCCGCTGCACAGGCCCCGGCGGTCGACCTGGCGGCGGAGGGCGTGGTCCGGAAGCAGGCTGCCGAGAAGAAGAAGAAAGGATTCTTCGCCAAGCTGGGCAAATTCCTGCTGGTCGTGGTGATCCTGATCATCCTCTTCGTCGTCCTGCTGATCGTCGGGATCGTCTACGCCGCCAAGCGCATCTTCGCCCGACGCCGCTGAGTGCTCGTCACCACCGGGTCCGGCGCGCTACGACCTGGTCCGGCGCGCGCGACGTCCAGCATCCGGTGATGGTCGACCGCCTTGGTGCGCACCGGCACAGCCGACCCCGGCCACAGGGGTCTGCGCAACCCGCAGGCCGGGCCGGGAGGACGGAGGCCGGTGCGGGTCGTGGACGACCACGTCGTGCCCCGGGGCCGGGCCGGCCCGCCCCGCTCGCGAACCGCCGTCCGGTCCACCTGCCCGGGATTGGCCCTGGCAGTCGTGGCGTGGGCCCGTCGACGATGGAGGGCATGAGTGACTTCCCCGGCGCGCTGCGCCCCGAGAGCCGGACCGTCCACCCGCCCGTCCAGGAGGTGACCGGAAGCCGCCCGCTGGGGGTGCCGCTTCACCAGGGCCACCTGTTCGCCTTCGAGGACTCCGACTCGCTGGTCCAGGCCTTCGGCGCCCCGGACCAGGCGTTCTTCTACAACCGGTTCGGCAACCCGACGGTCCGTTCGCTGGAGAGTGCGGTGGCCGGCCTGGAGGGCGGCGCCGGTGCGATCGCCACCGCCTCCGGCATGGGTGCGATCAACACCGTCCTGCTCGCCCTGCTGCGCTCCGGCGACCACGTGATCGCCCAGCAGAGCCTCTACGGCGGCACCTTCGCGATGCTCGCGGACCTCACCCGCCGCTGGGGCGTCGAGGTCACCCACGTCCGTGGCGACGACCCCGCCGAGGTGCGGGCCGCGCTGCGCCCCAACACCCGGTTGCTGCACCTGGAGACCATCTCCAACCCGACCACCCGGGTCACCGACCTGCCCGCCCTGCTCGCCGTCGCCCGGGAGGCCGGGGTGGTGGGCGTGGTCGACAACACGTTCGCCACTCCGCTGCTCTGCCGGCCCGTCGAGCACGGCGCCGACATCGTGATCCACTCCGCCACCAAGTACCTCGGCGGCCACGGTGACGTGCTGGCAGGCGTCGCCGTCTTCGCCGACGACGAACTGCACCGCACCGTCTGGCGCTACGCCACCGAGCTGGGCGCCTCGGCCGACCCGTACGCGGCCTGGCTGACGCTGCGCGGGATGCAGACGCTGGCCCTGCGGATGCGCCGTCACTGCGAGACGGCGCTCGACCTGGCCGGCCGGCTGGCCGCGCACCCGGCGGTCACCGCCGTGCACTACCCGGGTCTGGCCGCCCACCCCGACCACGAGCTGGCCCGCCGTCTGCTGCCCGAAGGACACGGCGGGGTCCTGGCCTTCGACCTGGCAGGCGGCCGTGAGGCGGCCCGCGGCCTCACCGAGTCGGTCCGGCTCGCCTCCCTCGCCCCCTCCCTGGGCGGCGTGCACACCCTGATCATCCACCCGGCCAGCACCTCGCACCGCCAGCTGGACGACGCGCAGTTGTCCGCCGCCGGCATCGGCCCAGGCACTGTCCGTCTCGCCGTGGGCATCGAACACCCCGAGGACCTCTGGGCGGACCTGGAGCAGGGGCTCGCCAGGCTCTGAACGATCCGCCGCCGGGGCGCGGGGATGGTCCACGGACCAGCCCC